>JAYGDG010000332.1:0-2230 GCA_046583015.1 Pirellulaceae bacterium
AATGAATGTCGAATCATCACAGATATCCGATGGAGGGATCCCTAACTCGACCAGCTTGCCAAAAATGGAACGGTCAATGTAGTTCTTCTCCGGCGGCAAATTCTTGACTTCCAGCCCCAACGGAATGCTGGCACGAAAAACACTCACTTGGCCCTGGAAACGAATCATCACCGCCACCTCTCCGGGACGATCAAAGACGCTGATCACGCCGCCGGTATCGGCACCTGCCATGTCGGCGGAATTCGACTCGTACTTGGCCAACCGGGTGACATCCTGCAGGGACCCGTCACTGTAACGAGCCAACACGCGGATCTGTTGTTGCGAGTCCCGGTTCATGGTGCGCGTGGCAGGAAAGACTTCGATCCGTTCAACCACCGGGTCCTGCGCGTCGCCAAAGGGTGACCCCTGTGCTATCCAGCGAGCCAACAGCTGGGCCTCGTAGCTCTCCGGCTCGAATCGACGGCCACCTCCATGCGGCAGCGCATTGGTCGCCTTGGTGAGCAACAGGCTGTATTTCGGCGCTGCCGGAAAAAGGCGACGACCACGATGTTCCTTGACAAGCCACTCATAACCTTCCGCGGGGTAAAAGCCGAGCAGCGAGAGCTTGAATCCGTTCTGGCCTCCGGACTTGCCATGACAGCCGCCACTATTGCAGCCGAGCTTGGTGAAGATCGGCACGATTTCATTGGCGTAGTTGATCGGTTGCGGGTTGGCAAACCGTTGGACCTGACAAGTCAAGCTCGCTGTCTTGCCCTCGCTGGTTTCTGCCGTGATCGTTGCCTTACCGTCGGCCAACGGGATCACGAAACCGCCCGCTTCCACACGGACTACACCCGGAGGAGTTGCTGCGTACTGAACCCCACGTGTCAAATCATGCTGCTGGCCGCTGCTGTAGCTGCCGGTCACTACCAACTGGCCACGTGCATGGGGCCCCTGCAGAACGAGTCCCTGATCCTGAGCCACCTCAAAGGCGATACTGTTGAGCGAACCGGGTGGCCCTAATCCCGGAAAATCCACGGCCGACAAGGGGAACGCTGACAGGAGTGCCGAAAGGAAGATCGTGACGTTAAAATTCATTCGGCGAGGCAGTTCTTTCTCGACCATGGTGTAACCTCCCAGTTGTTTCGACCAGTCGAGCACCCGGTGCGCTCAACCACGGACGGCAGGAAACGGACTGATCGTAACTTGGTATATCAACTAGCAAGCAGGCGTCCAGACTGCCAGCCACCAGTTAAACCAGCTCCTCGATTGGCTTGCCGTCTTCCACCATGTAGACCGGTCGGCCTGCCTGGTTGATGTACTGCGTTCGCGGGTCGACCCCCAGCACATGAAAGACCGTTGCCATCAGGTCCTGTGGACGGATCGGCGTGGTTTTGGGGACATCGACCTTGGCAGCCGATTCACCAACAACCTGGCCCATCTTTAAACCACCGCCAGCAAGTGCCAGCGTGGAGAGAGGGGCCCAGTGGTCACGACCGGCGTTGGCGTTTACCTTGGGCGTGCGACCAAATTCACCGCTAATGACCAGCAACACGTCGTCGTCCATACCACGCTGGCTGAGGTCTTCAACCAGCGCCGAAACCGCGTGATCCAACTGCGGTGAACGACTGGTCAACGCAGTCTTAATGTTGCCGTGCATATCCCAGCCACCGTAATTGACTGTCACGAATCCACAACCCGCCTCGCAGAGGCGTCGGGCCGTGAGCAACTGTTGCCCCAGACCTTTTCCATAACGGTCGACCACGCGGGGGTCTTCATACTTCAAGTCAAAGGCCTGCTGCGATCGACTCAGGACCAGGTTGAATGCCTGCTGCTCAAACGCGTCAAGTCCGTCCATCAGGCGGCTGCGGTCCGCAGCCCGATTGACAAGGTCAAGTCCACGGAGCAGCCCGCGACGATCATCCAATCGCTGACGATCGACCACGAGTGACATGTTGCGACGGGCCTGCCCACCCGGATCAAAGGGACTGAAAGCGGCACCGAGGAATGCCGGTCCATCGCTGCCGATACCGTTGAGTCGTACGTAGGTCGGCATGCCGGTTTGCAGGTTGTTGGCACCACGGGCACGTGACAGGATCGATCCAATCGAGGGACGGTTGGGAAGACCGCCGTTATCAATGTTCCGGTTGTCGTAACCGGTCATCACGTAGTGGGTCCCCCCCCCATGACCACTGTTGGTATGGGCAAAGGAACGAACCAGTGCCATCTTGTCGGCTACCGAGGCAATCTT
>JAYGDG010000333.1:0-2677 GCA_046583015.1 Pirellulaceae bacterium
AATACGTTTGTCCGGGTGCTGACAGGTAATGACCGGCAGCAGCCAGCAGGATGATAACGTAGCCGTAGTGAAAGGCCCGGCGGCGGGGTGTAGGTGCGAGAGGCGACAAGGGAGAGGCAATGCCAGTGGAGTGAACTTCAGCGATGGAAAGCGTCACTTGTAGTGGTAATCGCTGTTCTTGGCAATCCCGCGATTCTTGCCACGCTGACTGGGAGGTACCTTACTTGGGACGTCTCTTGTCTCGACCAACGGCTTCCGGGTATTTGGCCAGCTTGGCAGCCAACTGCTTGACGACCTCCGGTTGCCGACTGGCATGGTTCCGTGTTTCGTTTGGATCTTGTTTATAATCGTAGAGCTCGTACTGGGCCGTGGCGAGCGGTTGGCCCGGGTTGCGCCATTCAACCAGCCGGTAACGCTCGGTTCGGATCGCTCGGCCGAGCGTCTTGCGCGGATAGGCATGAAAGGCATGATCACGGAGACGGGCCGTGGCATCTTTCAGGACTGGAACCAGGCTAACACCGTTGATCGGTTGGGGGCCCAGCGGTGCCTTGAGACCGGCCAACTCGGCGAGCGTCGGAAAAATGTCGACCGTCTCGGCCAACTGGTCGGTGGCATCGCCAGGCTTGGTGACGCCGGGAGCGATCACCAGGATCGGAATACGGTTGGCCTGCTCGTAGTTAGTATGCTTGGTCCAGATCCCCAGGTCACCGAGGTGGAAGCCGTGATCCCCCCAGAGGACGATGATGGGGTTGTGGGCCAGTTTAAGTCGATCGAGCTCCTGGATCACCTTGCCAATCTGCGCGTCAACGAAACTGGTGCTGGCGTAATAGCCGTGGATCAGTTTTCGTTTGAGGGAATCGCTGATCTCTCCGGCTACCGGAACGGGCTTGTAGGCCTTGATTTCACCCCCTCGTTTTACGGCAACAGCCGGGGCACCTTGGGGGGCTTGCTCGTTGTCGGGCATCGGCAACTTGTCCGGATCGAAAAGGTCCCAGTATTTCTTGGGGGCACTGAAGGGTAAGTGCGGTCGCACGAAGCCGGCGGTGATAAAGAAAGGAGTCCCGTCCTGCTGCCGGCGGGCCTTGGCTGCCTGGAGCCTGCGAATGGTTTCGGCCGCCACGCGACCGTCGGCGTAGTCACTATCCTTGGCGACTGGAGATTCAAAGGCAGCTCCGCGTGGCAGTGAACGAATTTGGCCCAGTTTTTGATTGGTGAAAAGTGCTTCTTCTCGTGTTAACTTGCCACCATCAGTGCTGGCCGGATCGAGGTATTCGATCACCTTGTCCTTGAAGTGGGGCACGCTGAAAGATTGTGGGTCACCCTGGTTGCCATGACCAATGTGAAATACCTTGCCGAGCGATTCGGTCCGATAACCATGCTGGGAGAAATACTGAGGCATGGTGACGGCGTTGGGCAGAACTTGACGCAAGTGACTGCCAAGGTTGTAGAGTCCGCTGGAGGTCGAATGGGATCCGAGCATCAGGGTGAATCTGGATGGGGCACAGACTGCCTGGTTGCAGTAGGCCCTGTTAAACCGCATGCCACGGGCAGCCAGTGCATCGATGTGTGGGGTGCGGGCAGTAGCATCGCCATAACAACCAAGTGCCGGTTTCAGGTCATCGACCAGAATCAGCAGGATGTTCGGTTGCCTGGGTGATTCTGCACACACGGTTTTTGTCACAACCGCTGGCAGGGCGACGATCAGGGAGCAAAAAATGAAGAGTGTTTTGTGCATGAAGACTACTTGCTGCTGGTTACTTTCAGGACCTGCTCAGCCAGCAGCTGGCCGAGGGAGTCAGCCGCTGCGCCGCTAAAATGAACATTCTTGCCGGCCCACCACTGCTGGTAGCGGTCTTTTTCGTGGTTCTTGCAGTATTGCCACTGGTCGCAGACGCTAATCTGTGGATGTCGCTTGACGACCTCGAGGGCCCAGGGATTCAGGTATTTTTCCATCACTCCCGCAGTCCGACGAGGTGCCTTGCCATCGCTAGTCAGTTCACCGGCTGGTGGCATTCCACGGGGAACGGGGCAGGTGGTGACCCAGATTAATTTGGCCTTTGTTTTCTCCAGCTCCTTGATCACCGCTTCGAGGTTTCCTTGGTAGGTGGCCTTATCGTTGCCGGCATCCCAGTGGCCGAAGTTAAAGCTAATGACGTCCCAGTGGCGTCCCTTTTGCTGGTAAGCTCCCAGCCACTCGACGATGCTTTTCTTTCCTTTGCCGGAGGGTCCGCAGTTGGTGGGCGGATGGTGAATGTTGAACTTGCCTTCCAATGCCTTGCGGAGGCCGTTGTTGTAGTTGCCAGAGATGGAATCACCAATAAAAAGATAACGGGGCAGGCGAGAATCGTCGTTGCTAGCCTGGTCACCGATCGGGACCAGGTGGATCTGGTCAGCGACGATGATGTTCCCTTTCTTCTGCCCGATGACCGTCGCCCGGTTGATGAACGGCTTGCAGTTAGTCGTGCCGATCAGGTTAAAGAGCAGGACATGGGTTTGGCCGCCCTTCTTGAGTGACAGCTCGTACTTTTTACCCTTGATGCTTAGCGTGCGCGGCTTGCTGGTGGGATCCCAGAGGCCGACAAAGCGAGGATCAGCCTGGGTAGGTAGTTGCTCGTTCAGTTTTTCGCCGAAATGCAGGCTGAGGCCGCGTTCCGGAATCCAGTTTTCGTCTTGGGCA
>JAYGDG010000334.1:0-1597 GCA_046583015.1 Pirellulaceae bacterium
CCAGTACCCTGGAACTGAAACTCAATGGCAGCTCCCGCTGCGGTGGTAAGAAGATGATCTTTCGCAGCGAAGCGGAACCGGGCTACCTGCCACTGGCCCGAACGGGAAACAACTTTTTCATCGGTTGCAGAAACCCAGTCACCGGCAACCAGTGGTTCTGCTGACTGGACCGGGGAGGTGAACCAGCTCAACAGGACAACCATCAGTGACCAGGTCCAACGATTGCCACCGCGATTGGATAACAGTTGCTGAAGCATAGTGTTTACCTTTTTAGAAGCTTGTTTCAATTGGTCAGCTGGCTCAATCGTAGTCGACACGAAATTGTTGCAGGATTTCTTCGTCCAGAGTGATGCCCAAACCTGGGCCAGTGGGAACCGGTACTCGTCCTTCTTCTAAGGCGGGCAGATTGCTGACCAGTTTTCGCATCAACGGGGAGGGGCGCAGGCAATATTCCACCAGGTCACCGCCTACGGAGGCCATCCAATGCAAGGATGCCGCCAGGTTAATTCCGGTGCTAAAGCAATGGGGCACACAAACGGTTGATGTCCCAGCGCACATTTGACTCACTTGCTGGCAAACGGTCAGTCCACCGCAAAAAGCAACGTCGGGCTGCAAGTAACTCAGGCCACAATCAATCAAGCGTTCGAAATCAAAGCAGGTCACGTCTCCTTCTCCACCGGCAATCGGTACGGGAGACTCAGCACACAATTGCTTGTAGCCCTGGAGATCATCCTGGGACAAAGGCTCTTCCAGCCACTTGATACCCAGCGGTTGGAGCAATTTTGCCCGCTCCAGGGCCACGTCGGCAGTCCACTTGCAACCAACATCGACCATCAAATCGCGCTGGTCACCCAGTACATCACGCGCGGCTTGCACATGGGCAACGTCAACGTCAGGATCCTGGCCGAAGACATTCCAGCCAAACTTGGCCGCCGTCAGGCCCAGGTCAACTGCTTCCTGGGCAAGTGCCGCGGTACCGGCTGGTTCATCACCAAACAGGTAGCTGGCATAGGCACGAATGTTCTCTCGTTGTCGACCGCCCATCAGTTCACAAACCGGTTGATCGAGAGCCTTTCCCTTTAAATCCCACAAGGCAATATCGACGCCACTGATGGCATGGATTGCTGCACCTCGGCGTCCATAGCGATTCGTGTGGTAGTACATCGTCTGCCACAGTTCTTGCAAATCATCGATCTCTCTCCCCACGAGAATTTCTCGCAAACCGTGACGACGTTCCGCGGAACGGGGAGCATCAATGATTGCCTTGCAAACGTAAGACTGACTGGTGACTTCACCGACACCGACCAGGCCGTTGTCGGCATAAACTCGTACCACCAGGACATCCTGAGTTCCATCGGCGATTTCCTCGACATCCGGGATCCGCAGATGGATTGCTTCAATATCCGTGATCTTCATGTTTTATGCCGGCCTTAGCCACCTCTCAGCAAATCCCGCGTATAATGAGGCTCATCTAAGAGAACGTGGAGCATAGCATGTTTGTTTTCGGAAACAATCGTTGGGCTGCTGTGAGCCTGGTACTTGCTCCTGGAAGAAACGTGGCCAGACCCTAATCATAGAAACCAGTTGCCATGCCACG
>JAYGDG010000388.1:0-2926 GCA_046583015.1 Pirellulaceae bacterium
GCCAGCCATGTATGGCTAATCACGGACCAGCAGGATAAACCGCTGGGCTATTTTGTCGCCAGCGGAGTCTCAGCCACCGCTAAAATTGTCGCCAGCAAGCCGGCGGACCCTACTTCGAGTCGTTCTCGGTTTCGCAGTGACTGCAGAAGAGCACTTTTGAATCGGGGTGCTCCTTTTTCCAGACATCCCAGCGGACGTTCCGCGTGCACTGCTTATCGTCAAGCGGCGTCAGGCACTGGCCCTTCAGTGAGCCCTCGATTGCCTTGCCCGTTTCCTGCACCCACTCGGAACCCGTTTTCTTGTCGAACATGACCAGGTTGCCATGCACGACTTTCCCCGAAACTCGCATCTCCATAGTATCGTTAGTATCTTTCAAGCGTCGCTCATGAACCATGAGCGTTTGTTCGCTCGATCAGTAGCTGCAGGCGATCGCACTGTTGCCAACCGTATCGTTGATCACCTGGTGGTATTGCAGAACGTAAAGTGGATAGAAACGACTGTTGCCATCGATCGAAACACCGATTCCCTTGGTGCCACCGGCAATCTTGGCGTCGCCGGCGGCGACGAATTCCGGCTTGATGATGGCCGGGCGAGCATCTTTTTTCCGATACTGGATCGGTTGGTGATGCGGTTTTCCACCGGTGGCCGTTTCCCGCAGGCGGTGATCGTTGGCTGCCTGGCCGTCAAGCAGGTAAGCGTCGCGGATTCCTGGACCGAAAACCAGCCCACAAGTGAGCAGGGCCAGCAGCGGTACGCCGATAAGCAGGGCTTTCTTCATCTCCAAAACCTTTCAATAACGCTGACCCGAGGGCTATTATTAATTTTACAGGCAATATCGGCCAGTAATCAAAGGTGGTTGACTTATTCTTCCTGGATTGTGATCAGTTGATTCAGTTTAACGTCTTTTTGCACGGTCGTCTTGCCACTGGGCCAGTGAACTGTCACGGAATCCGCTTGTTCTGCCGTTCCCAGCCCGAAATGCCTGATCAAACTTTGACTACTTAAATAACTGGAACTCAGTACGCATTGACGGCTATAGGTGTTTGCGCCCACTTTGACTTCGATTTGGGCCCCGATTCCAAACCGGTTGCTGGTGGTTCCTGCTAGTTTGACTTGCAGCCAGTTGCCTGTCTTTTTGGACGTGTTTTGCAGCAGCGTCCCTTCTCCACTATGGAGCACGATGGCCACATCCATCCGTCCATCCTGGTCGTAATCAGCACAGGCAAGTCCCCGGGCGATCAGTTCCCGTTGGAAAAATTTGCCACCCGAACCACTGATGTCGATAAAATTGGCGTCCCCGTTATTACGGAGCAAGCGGCATTTTTGGGGAAGCAACTTGGGATCCTTCAGCACTTCCAGCGTCAACTCATCTTCGATCGTGCTGCCATTGGCCAGCACGATGTCCAGGTGACCGTCATTGTCCAGGTCAACCAACTCAACACCCCAGCCCACATCAGCGGGCGACTTGATATCCAGGATTCCCGTGGTTGGTCCGACATCCTCCATCAAGATCGACTTGTCCGGAGTCGTCGCACTTTGATTCTTCCAGAGCGCGTGATCTTCGTTGACCCAGTGTGTTGTAAACAAATCCATCCGGCCTTCGTGCCAGACGTCTCCAACCGCAATTCCCATGCTGGCGCGACGATCATAGGTCCCGGACAGGGCCGAGATGTCCTTGAAGGTGCCGTCACCGTTGTTCTGGTACATGGCATCGGCGGTTCCCACGTCGTTGGCGATGTAGAGATCGGGCCAGTTGTCATTGTTGAAGTCGCAGAAGAGAGCTTGCATGCTCTTGCCGGCCGGGTTTGCCACGCCGGCCTTGTCGGTGACATCCGAAAAAACTCCAGTTCCATCGTTCTGCAGCAGGATACTGGGCAGTGGATCGTAGGAGACCGGGTTGGTCCAGACCGCTGGGCGCCCTGCCACCAGTGGTCGGTTGCGGGCCTTTTCGCGATCAAAATGAACATAGCCACAGAGGAACAGGTCCAAGTCACCGTCCTGGTCATAATCGCCAGCAGTCATGCCCAGTAAGAACTGGTCGATTGCTCCCATTCCCGAGGCCTCGGTTTTTTCTTCGAAGGTGCCGTCGCCACGATTGCGGTAGAGAATGACACCATGGTAATGGGTTACGGCCAAATCGAGGTAACCATCGTTGTCGACATCCAGCCAGAGACAGCCATAGTCCCAGCCCACGTGTCCCACGCCTGCCGCCTTGGTCACCTCCGTGAACTTGCCATTGCCGTCATTGCGATAAAGCTGGTTGCCGGGGCGTGATTTAAGCTCTGCTGGATCCATCAAGAATGGACCGGCAAAATTGACGAAATAGAGGTCTTCGTCTCCGTCATTGTCGTAGTCAGCCCAGCCAAGTCCAGAGCCGACGTCCTCGGGAATCAGTGAATCCCGGCGAGAGTTGAAATGCTTGAACTGGATACCTGCTTGCTGCTGGGCAGTCACAAAGTGAATCGGCCCCTCAGTGACCGGTTCCCCGTTTTCACCGGTGTGTGAATGGGATGACTTCCGGCAGCCTGCCATTAGCAGCAGGCCCATTAGCAGTAGTGCCAATGATCGTTGTTGCATAGTTCTTACCTGTTTTGTTACGCGCGCCCGTCAAAACGACTATCCGTCCAGATTAACGCGACTGCCAGCCCTGATTCAACGGGAAATCGCAGGCAAATGGCCTTTTCTTAAAACTGGCTGGTGCGGTCGGGAGGAAGATTCGGGCGATAGCAATCATGGGGACAAGTACGCAGCATGCAGGCCATCGGTTCACGGGCAGCTTGCCGCAGAATTGCCCCGCTTTGGGCTGGCCAATTACCGCGGGTTTGACTGCTGCAATTGGTTCCAGAACTGCTGCTGGTTGTAGCTGCGCGTCTGGTAGGTGCGCAGGTAGTCCCGGTAACGAGCAGAGTCCGGTACCGCGTCATTG
>JAYGDG010000406.1:0-1917 GCA_046583015.1 Pirellulaceae bacterium
TCCCGTAAACTTAATCTCTCGGCTAATTGCGTTCCACACCCCATTGTGTGAAGATGGAATTTCACTCGAAACAGACCCTTTACCACGCTCTTTTAGTACAGAAAGCTTGTGACCATGCGAACTGTTTCAACCCTTTTGGCACTGCTTTTGACCCTTGGATTCAATCCTCTCGAGGGAGCCGAGAAGCCGAATATCATCGTGATCATGGCAGATGACCTGGGCTACGGGGATGTCGGTTGCAACGGGGCGACCCAATTAAAAACACCTCACATTGATCGGCTGGCGGCTAGTGGACTGCGTTTTACCCATGGGTACTGTTCAGCTTCCACCTGCACGCCGACTCGCTTTTCGTTCCTGACCGGCAAGTACGCCTTTCGTCAGCCTGGTGCTGGTATTGCCCCGCCCAACGCGACGTCGCTGATTGCCCCTGGCACCGAAACGATCGCCTCGCTACTAAAGAAATCAGGCTACGCGACGGCGGTCGTTGGTAAATGGCATCTGGGGCTGGGGGCAAAGCCAGCGCCCGACTGGAACGGTGATTTGAAACCGGGTCCGCTGGAGATTGGTTTTGACCATTGCTTTCTGTTACCGACAACAAACGATCGTGTGCCGAGTGTCTACGTGGAGGACCACCGGGTGCGTAACCTGGATCCGAAGGATCCCCTCTGGGTCGGCAGGCAAAAACCGACTCCCGATCATCCGACTGGACGTGATCCGGAAGTGCGGGCCAAGCTCAAGATGAACTGGAGCCATGGGCACAATCACACCGTGCACAACGGGATTGGACGGATTGGCTATTTTACCGGTGGTCACGCGGCTCGCTGGCGAGACGAAGACCTGGCCGACGAATGGGTTAAGCAATCAGTCAAATGGATTGAAGCAAAGAAAGACAAGCCGTTCTTTCTCTTCTTTTCATCACACGACATTCATGTACCGCGGATGCCCCACGAGCGGTTTCACGGGGCCACCAAGCTCGGTTTCCGTGGTGATGCGATTGTCCAACTGGACTGGTGCGTTGGGGAACTGGTGAAAACGCTCGATCGCTTGAAGCTGACGGAAAAGACACTGATTGTTTTTTGCAGCGACAACGGTCCGGTTCTCGATGATGGCTACCACGATGGGGCTATCACCAAGTTGGGAAAACATACACCTTCCGGTGGTTTTCGTGGTGGCAAGTACAGCATTTATGAAGGTGGCACCCGCACGCCATTCTTAACCAGTTGGCCGGGAACGATTAAACCGGGAATGACTGACAAGGTGGTTTGCACGGTCGACCTGGCTGCCAGCATGGCGGCACTGGTTGGCCAGCCGCTTCCTTCGACAGCCTGTCCGGACAGTTTTAATGTACTGCCTGCCTTGCTGGGAAAACCTGGTGCCAAGGGGCGGGACCATCTTATCCAGCAGCCGAACAAGGGGCCGACGCTGGCACTGCGCGTTGGTGACTGGAAAGTTCTTTCTTTCGCTAACGCCAAGGCGATGAAACACTTGACCTTCGAAAAGGGACCGGGCAAGTACGAGTTGTACAACCTGGCGGACGATCCCCACGAGAAGAAGAACCTGGTCAAGAAGCAGCCAGAGCGGTTACAGATGATGTTGAAGCGACTGGAGTCGATCAAGGAGGCTGGTCGCAGTCGGCCCTAGCCTGGCCGCCGCTTATTTGCCCGCTTTGATCTTGTGCGACTGGAGGCGGGCATTGAGGGCGGCGTCCAATCGCTTGACGATTTCCGCGTGCTCCGAATTGCCGGCCAGGTTGTGGAACTGCTGAGGATCCTTGTTCATGTCATACAGTTCCTGCGTCTCGTCGTTATAACGCATGTAGTGCCAGTCGCGCTGTCGTAGCGAATATCCCTTGTTGAAAGACAAGGCGCCCGCTTTGACCGTGGCCTGGGGATCCTTGAGAATCGGCAGCAGGCTTGT
>JAYGDG010000550.1:0-5786 GCA_046583015.1 Pirellulaceae bacterium
CAAGGGGCTATTCCCCGAGAGTTCTGGTCCAAGCATAGCATTGCTCAGTTGCGTCAACGGAGTCCTCGTGAGTTGGAATCCTCGGGGCGACTGGTCGACCCGTTACTTTACGAGCGTGGTGCGGATCATTATCGAGTGATCTCCTGGCAAGAGGCAGTCGACCGGGTGGTTGCGAAATTGAGGCAGGTTTTACCCGCTGAGACGTTCTGGTACTTCAGCGGACGCAGTTCGAACGAAGCGGGATTCTTGTTGCAATTGTTGGCCCGCCTCTATGGCACAAATAACGTTAATAGCTGTAGTTACTATTGCCACCAGGCCAGTGGGGTGGGGTTGAGTAGCTCTATTGGCAGCGGGACTGCGACCATCGTGCTGGATGATGTTGAACATGCCGACCTGGTGTTCGTGATCGGCGGTAATCCACCCAGTAACCACCCGCGACTTATGACAACGCTGATGCATGTGCGGCGACGGGGTGGCAAGGTGATCGTGATTAACCCCGTTGTTGAAACGGGCCTGGTACGTTTTCGTATTCCCAGCAATATTCGCAGCATGTTGTTTGGGACACAAATTGCGTCGCAGTATGTACAGCCGCATATTGGTGGTGACCTGGCTCTCTTGACAGGCATTGCCAAACGTATTGATGAAATGGGTTTGCAGGACGAGAGTTTTCTGCAGGATCATTGCCAGGGAGTCGAGGCCTGGCAGGCAGGATTGCGAGCAACCAGTTGGGAAGAAATCTCTCAGAAATCCGGTGTTGACCGAAAGACGATCGATGAGATTGCAGAAACCTATGGCGCTGCTCGTAACGTCGTGTTTAGCTGGACGATGGGAATTACCCACCATGCGCATGGAACGCAGAACGTGCAAGCCATTGCCAACCTGGCCCTGATGCGCGGGATGGTTGGTAAGCCGCATGCCGGATTAATGCCGATTCGAGGGCATTCGAACGTACAAGGCATTGGTTCTGTAGGAGTCACCCCCAAGCTAAAAGAGGCTATTTTTCAGTCGCTGGAGGAGAATTATTCCGTGCAATTACCAACCACGCCCGGACTCGATACCCTGGCGTGCATGGAAGCTGCCGCTGATGGTAAGTTGCGTTTCGGATTGTGC
Organism: Pirellulaceae bacterium; assembly: GCA_046583015.1. Taxonomy (GTDB): domain Bacteria; phylum Planctomycetota; class Planctomycetia; order Pirellulales; family Pirellulaceae; genus JAZADA01. The sequence goes on from JAYGDG010000550.1 coordinate 1,111, forward strand.
CTGGGCGGCAATCTTTATGGGTCGAACCCCGATCTGACGTTTGCTGCCAGGGCACTGTCTCAGCTGGAGTCACTGGTCTTCCTGAGTACGACTCTTAACATGGGCCATGTTCACGGGCTGGCAGAGGAGACGATGATCTTACCGGTCCTGGCGCGGGATGAGGAGTCCCAGCGAACGACCCAGGAATCGATGTTTAACCTGGTCCGTCTTAGTGACGGTGGTCCACGACGGTTAGCAGGGCCACGCAGTGAGATCGAAGTGATTGCCGAGATGGCGCAGCGGGTGCTCGGGGAGAATGGCCCGATCGACTGGCAGGCGATGACAGAGACAAAACAGATTCGCTCAGTTATTGGGAAAGTGGTTCCCGGCTTTGAAAAGATGGAAACAATCGATGAGACCAAGGAAGAATTTCAGATTGGTGGCAGGACTTTTCATCAACCGCAGTTCGCTACGCCCGACGGCCGTGCGCAACTGCACAGCCACGATTTGCCAGATCTTGCCGGAGGGGAAAATGCTTTGCGGTTGATGACCGTTCGTAGTGAGGGCCAGTTCAATACCGTGGTTTATGAGGAAGAGGATATTTACCGGGGACAGGATGGCCGCGATGTGGTCCTGATGAACCCACAGGATGTGTGCCGTTTGGACTTGAAACATGATCAACGTGTTGACGTTTGCGGTCCGGCTGGAAGACTGTCTAATATTCGGGTTCGCGAGTTCCCTCAAATCCGTGAGGGAAACGCTTTGATGTATTTTCCGGAAGCGAATGTGCTGATTGCCAGAGAGCATGATTCGCAATCGAGAACGCCTGCTTTCAAGGGTGCCGTGGTGACGATTGAGGCAGACTCCACGGTAGCCGATCAGTGAGGGCAGCCGTTTTTCGGTGAAGGTAAGGACTGATGGTCAAGTCAGAGAATCTTCGGTTTGCCTGGGGGGCTGGTATCACCATCCTGCTTAGTGCCTTCCTGCTGTTCCAGGTCCAGCCAGTCATCAGCAAAATGATCCTTCCCTGGTTTGGTGGGAGTACAGCAGTTTGGACAACTTGCATGCTGTTCTTTCAAGTGATGCTCGTGGCCGGTTATGCCTACGCACATGGGTTGTCGCAGTTGAAGTCTCGACAGCTGCAAATGATGGTTCACGTAGCACTGATCATTGTCGCAGCGATTACATTGCCGATTACGCCGAGTGAACGATTCAAGCCGACCGATGGCAGCCAGCCGACACTGCGCATCCTGTTGTTATTGACGCTCAATATTGGTTTGCCCTTTTTTGTACTGTCGGCAACGGGTCCACTTGTGCAGGCATGGTACGCGGTACGTTATCCTGGTCGCTCACCGTATCGTCTTTACGCATTGTCGAATATCGGCTCGCTGGGAGCGCTGGTCACGTATCCATTCGTGTTTGAACCGGCCCTGGACTTACCGACCCAAGGGGCCTTGTGGTCAGTCGTGTTTCTCGGGTTTGGTCTTTGTTGTGCAACCCTGGCCGTTGCTGTGAGCCGGTTGTCGCGGGTCTCGAACCCGGCAGAATTTGCCAGCGATCAGGCTGCTTTAGCCAGTACGTCACCAACCTGGCGGGATCGGCGGCACTGGTTGTGGATGCCGGCCCTGGCATCGGTCATGCTGCTGGCGGTGACCCAGCATGTGTGCCAGGACATCGTTGTGGTTCCCTTTCTTTGGATTGCGCCGCTGAGCCTTTACCTGCTCTCGTTTATTATTTGCTTTGACCGTGAATCCTGGTATCGGCCGAGGTTGTTTGCCTGGCTTGGATTCCTGTCGGTAGCCTGGGTGTCAGCTCTGATATTGCGATACGATATCGATGCGCTCCTTGAAAACAGTGGATTTGACTTTAAGTTTTCCAGTATCGGTGGCACGGTGACGATGCAAATCGGTTCCTACCTGCTGCTGATGTTTGTGCTCTGCATGTTGTGCCATGGTGAACTGGTGCGACGCAAACCGGCCGCTGCCTACCTGACTTCGTTTTACCTGCTGGTCTCCGTGGGCGGTGCAACTGGTGGCCTGTTCGTTTCCTTGGTTTGTCCCTTGTTGTTTGAGTCTTACCTGGAGTTGCCACTGGCGGTGACGGCAGCCCTGGTGTTCTCCATTGTGATTATTGTTGGCCAAATTTTGCCATGGCGATCGGCGGCACAATTGAGTGCTGCCCTGTTGATCGGTGCCGGTGTCGGTATTTTTGTTAAGTCGCAATTAGCCGAGTACCAGCGAAACGTAGCGTCCTTTGATGCGGTCCATAAGATCCATCGCCAGACCATCGCTGCCAGGCGGAACTTTTTTGGTGTCTTGCGAGTGGTTCGCGAGACTCGCGAGAAGAAGCCGCACGACAATCAGCTGAATCTCTTTCATGGAAGAACCCTGCATGGAATCCAGTTCACGGATCTGAACCGACAACTGTTGCCGACCGCTTACTACAACGAAAACAGTGGCGTTGGCTTGATGATGAAGAAGTATCTCACGGATGGGCCAGTCAAGGTTTCCGTCATCGGATTGGGCGTTGGTACCCTGGCCGCCTACGGTCGAACTGGTGACCGGTTCGATTTTTATGAGATTAATCCGGAAGTGGAACGCCTGGCCAATGAATACTTTACTTTCCTGGCCAAGAGTCCCGCTAAGGTCCAGGTGATTCGAGGGGACGCTCGCCTGTCGCTGGAAAAGGAACTGAGCCAGGGCGCCCGGCACGATACGGATCTGCTAGTCGTCGATGCCTTTAGTGGCGATTCGGTTCCTGTTCACTTGTTGACTGCGGAAGCTCTGCAAGTGTACCTGGACCATCTAAAGCCGGACGGGATCGTGGCGATTCACGCCAGTAGCCAGCATTTGCGATTGATCCCGGTGGTGGCTCGCCTCGCCGAACATCATCAAATACCACTGCGTGTCTTCACCACGCGACCAGAACGAGCACTGGAAGTCGTTGAAGACCTGGCCACTTGGATCCTGCTCACCCGTAACCGGCAGTTCCTGGCCGATGACGAGGTGCGAGCAAAACACCAGCGACCGACCGGTGAAGACGCCCAGAGGGTATCACTCTGGACAGATAAGTTCAGTGCTCTCTATGAAATCGTCCGCTAGTCCCGGTTGCCGCAGTGAGGCTGCGGTTAGGGAAGCATTGTGCATGTCAAGGTGGTCCAGGTAATACACCAGGCCAGCGCCAGGCTAATCGCCATGGTGGGATGGCAAAACCGTCCTGACTTCAGACCGTTGCCCAGCCTGGCGAGGCCAATTGCCGTACAGATCAGCAACGGTGGTAACAAGGGGACCGTGAAGCGCTGGCCTGCGGCAATCGGTAAGTACCAGGCAAACATGACCAGGAAACAGGCAATCCAAGCCAGTAGCAGGAGGGCAACCGGGCGGCGTTCGGCAAGCATGCCGGCCAATGCCAGTAGCAATATGGGCAGGCCGAAGAGAATACGACTGTCATCCAGGGGGGCGGGTCCAAAACTGCGGATGAAAATATAGGACTCCCAACAGAGACCTTGGGCTTCACGTTGCACGATTTCGGTCACACTGTGCTCGGCAAAATACTGTTGGGCAGCTTCTCCAACAGTCATCCGCTGAGCAACCTGTGGAAGATCTTCAAACTGATCGAGAAACAGAAAATAGCTGTTGTCGTTGTAAATCGGGTTGCCAAACATCCGGATGTTACGAGTAAGCAACGGTGAGGCGGTGATCAGCCAGGCCAACAAGATCATCGTTAGCGGCTTCCAGGGGAAAGGTGTGGCTAAAGACGGTTGCTGGCGCCGGCAGTAGAAGTGGCAGGCAACGATCCAAACAAGCGTAATGAACAGGAACAGGGGGCCAGTTCCCTTGGTCAAGAATGCTAAACCCAGTAAGGCACCGGTAGCCAGGTAGAATCCGGGTGCTCCGGAACTTGCGGATGCTGAACCGGTTGAGGCGCCTGGCGCTGCTGGTGCCTTGCTGGCCAACAGCAACCATACCAGAGAGATCAATAGCGTTAGTAAACCTTCGCAGGTGACCAGGGCGGAGGTGGAACAAAAGGCAAAGTTGGTTGAAAGGATAACGCTAACAATGGCTGCTACCGTCAGGTTCCACTGGCGGGCTGTCCAGAGGGTGACGAGCACCAGGGTGAGGATGCCGATGGCGAGAGAAAGCAGTTTGCCCTCTGAAAAAGTTGGTCCGAAGGAAAGCAGGGCAGTAAAAAGAGGGTGCTGATTGGCTTCGCCATAGGTGCCCTGAAACAACTGGCTCAGTAAGGTCGTGACGCCTCCTGATTCCTGAACTTCCTTGGCATACCGCAAGAAAGCGGCTGGATCACTGCTGGTGGCGTCCGTATGGACTTTCCAGAGTTGCGTGACGATGAGGATAAAACAGAACCAGCTTACGATGATTGCCAGCCAGGCGATGCGGTGAGAGGCAGGTAACGTGGTCAGTTGGAGATGCCGCTGGACGTTTTCCAGGCGCCGTTCCCACGCTTGCCAGTAGCGTGCTGGTGAGATGGCCATGGCAGCAGTCATCAGGCCAGCGGCTATAGCAGTGATGACGATGACTAACGGAAAGGGAGACTTGAGAAGCTCTTGGAACCCAAACAACTCGATGGCCACAACGCTACTAATACCGCAAAGTGCGGCGAACATGGCAACCAGGATTCTTAGAGCAGCACGTTTGATCATGATTGACAATCTGCATGGCCACAGGCACTTGCGCCAT
>JAYGDG010000653.1:0-1951 GCA_046583015.1 Pirellulaceae bacterium
CCTGCCACTTCTTTCGGACAAGGCCTTTGGGGCTGAAGCCGCCGTGACGATAGTCGGCATTGCTCTGGCCTGGATCACCCTCGATGCGGCTCAGGTCCTGCGAAAAAAACCCTTGCCTATTTTCAGAAATATCTTCGCCAGGAAAAAAGCACTTGCTACCGGCCCCAGCAACCCGGACGCTCCTAAAGACATTCGACCTGATGCCAACCGGGTCGCAGCGACCGATGAAGCAGAGGAAATAGCACTACAACCTGCCGAAAAAGAACCTGCCGAAAAAGCAGAAACTCCGCCCTCGACAGCGGAACCGTCGGAACCTGCCAGTGAGGACACTGACCTGCCACCTGCGGATGACTCGAGCGAGGAGGGCCCAGCATGAATCGATTAATCCTCAGCTTGTTACTGGTGGCAGCCGTCGCAATCCCGGCACCAACGAGTGCTCAACCACAGCCCCCTCCGGCAGCCAGTCCTTTCGGTGCGGGACAGGCCCCCAGGCCCGGTGCTACCCCTGCGCTCGTCCAGGCAATAAATAGAGCCCCCAGGCCTTCGAAGCCAGCGACTACCAGCCGAGAAATCTACGTCCCCTTTGAAGACCTGAAGAGCATCCTGGCCAGTGGCACGGAACGTATTTTTATGAGTCGACAGCAGTACAGCGACTTGCTCAAAAAGGCGAACGTGAAACCGGGCACATTACCGCCACAGAACACAGCCTTGACCGGTGCCAGCTACCATATCCAGATCCATGACAACCATGCCGTGGTCACCGGCAAACTCCTGGTCGAGTCACTCGCAGCGGGCGTGCAACTCCTGCCGCTGCCCCTCGCCGGTGTATCGATCAAACGGGTTGCCATTGGAGACCGCTCCATGGCCCTGGTGCAACAGGCCAATCAGCCAATGCAACTGGTCCTGGAACAGCCGGGAAGCCACCAGGTCGACCTGCAATTTGAACTACCCGTTCAACATTCTGCCGCCCAGCAGTCCCTGGGATTCCGACTGCCAACAACAGCTGCCACCAGCATTACCATGACGGTACCGGGTAATATCGAATTGAAGTCCGGAGCCAGCGTCTTGAACCGGCGAGTCGACGAAGATGCCAACGTAACGCACTTTGAAATTCTTCCCAGCGGCAATGCTGTCAAACTGGTGATGTCGTTAAACAACAAGCGTCTTCAGGAAGACCGTGTCATCCAGGCACGTAACGTTGTAGTCGCGGAACTGGCAGAGGCCTTTGAGCGAATTCATGTTTCCACGTCGATCAAGGTATTGCACGGAGCTGTGGAGACCCTGGAGTTCCAGATTCCCGCCGGATTTGAGATTACCAACGTGCAAACTAGCCTGCTAGCTCGCTGGCTAGTGGTCGAAGAAGAAATGCAACGCGTCCTTAAGGTGGAACTCACTGAAACCACCACGAAGGACCAGTTGGTCAACATAACAGCTATTCGTGTCGCTCCAACTTACGAGAACTGGACCTTCCCCGCAATTCGACCCAACGGCGTTGTTTCCAGTTCGTCGGTCATCGGCATCCTCACAGAATTGACACTCACCGTCCACTCACTTGAACCAACTGGCCTGTTGAGACTAGACAACGCCGTTCTGGACAATGCTCTGCCGAAGTCAATTTACATTCCCGAACCAGGCGCTCCAGCAATTCGACTGATGAACACCTACTATGCCGCCCAGTCAGACTACGCGCTAACGGCAGCAGTCATTCAGCCGGAAAATCGCTTTACGGCACTTAGCAATCTGTTATTGACGATCGAGCCAACGCGGCAGCGGTTGCAATCCAGTTTCACCATCCAGCCTGAGGTCGATGATGTTTACATGGCCCGGGTCCGTCTTGCCCCTGGCTGGCAAGTACTGAGTGTCAGCGATCAGGCCAACCAGCCAATCCGTTATCACATCACAAGCGAGGAGGACGGACAACGTTTCATCCAGGCCCAGTTGAACCAGAAGA
>JAYGDG010000730.1:0-3202 GCA_046583015.1 Pirellulaceae bacterium
TCCAGGTCGGCTTGATGTCAGCAATCTTCAGGAACACTGTCTTCCCATCAGCCGACACCTCCACCCCAGTCACCTGCGATGGCTTCTCGTCGTAATGCTTGCTCCCGTAACCGGCCGTCCGCTTCAGCGACCAGGTCTTCACCCGGTACCGCTTCACATCACTGGCCACCGCCCGGTCCACGGGTGAGGAAAAGGTGATCTCCATCCCCTGTGTGCGCGCCTTCAAACCGGTCGGCAAGTGGACCGGCTGGCCCGTGTAACGGACCCGGTAAAAACCGCCCGGCTGCTGCTGGTTCCCCGCCCAGGCAAACATCCCGCAGGTATACAGCTGGCCGTTACCCGGGTGAAAGCGTCCCCGCATCACGCCGGTCGGAAAACGGGCAATGGGAAACTCGCACATCCCCCCCTGCACCTGCCCCTTCACCGTCTCATGCGGCACGACGTAAATCTTCCCGTAACCGTAAGAAATGTTCAGCAGCGAACCGTTCAACGGACCCCAGGCCTTACTGTCGACCCACAACAGTTCCGACGGGGAACGGTCAAAGGCATTGGTGATCCAGCAAAGGGGCTGCTCCATGGCACTGTCGGAATTGTCGGTCACGTCGTGGTAGCCAAACATGTTCCCATAAAAACCACCCGGCTTGACCCAGTTGATGCGGTTCTTTGGATTCCAGTGCCCCTCCTGGTCGGTGACGATAAAACTCCCATCCGGGTTAATACAGACACCGTTGGCCGCCCGAAAACCGGTCGCCACAATATCAGTCCGTGAGCCATCCTTGCTGACCCGCAGCAACGTGCCATGGTGCGGAACCAGCGCCGTCTTAGCATGACGCGCCGACTTGGCGTAATAAAAATTTCCCTCCGCATCGACCTGCAGGCCCATGGCAAACTCGTGAAAATGCTCCGTCACCTGGTGGTCATTATTAAAGCTCTGGTAGAAATCGGTCTCGCCATCGCCATTGAGGTCATGCAAGATGACCAGCTGGTCCCGACAAGTGACATAAATTTTCCCGTCGACAAGTTTCAAGCCCAGCGGCTGAAACAACCCGCTGGCAATTCGTCGCCAGCTGAGTCCCTTGCTCACATCGTCGGTCCCACCAATCCGCCAGACATCACCATCCCAGGTGCAGGCCAAGATCTGGTCGGTCCCCGGAACGTAGTCAAAGCCGGTGAGCCGGACCCGTGCCAGCCAGGGATTGGGAGCCGGTCGCGTCAGTACGTCGACCGCAAACGGTCCTTTCCCCTTACCAACAACCGCCTCGGTTTTAAGAACCTGGCTCCAGCGCGGAGGACCACCCTCGGTCAGCGCCAGCAGGTTTTCATCAGCCTGTTCAAGCTCCACGGCACTGGCCAACTGCTGGGCTGCTGCTTTCTCCTGGGCCTGTCCCAGCCAGAGTGTAAAGCGCAGCGGCTGCTTGCCGGCCGGAATCCGCAGTCGCAGGTTTCCATTCTCGGCCACCTGCCACTTGCTCCCCTTCAACTGGGGCTGCAGGCCGGCTGCCAATACGCCACCGGCAGCTGCTCCGACCGGGGCACTTCCCCGGGCCACCAGCCCAACACGCTTGGCGCCTGACTGATCAACAACCTTCTCTCCCTGAACCTGTTGTGGTAGCCAGTGAGCCACCAGCGTCTTGTCAGCGGCCGTCGTGGTTCGTAGCTTACCAATCTCCGCCTCACTCAGAGCCCGCTGGTAAAAACGGACCGCCTCGATGTCTCCCTTGAAGAAACTGGTAGCCGGAAAATTGCTGGACGTATAACCGACCCGGACCACGTGGCCACTCACCTTGGCCTTGGGCCTGAGGACTGCTTCGTTATCAGCTTTGCCATCGACGTAGAGGCGCACCTTGCCACTCTTGGCCTGGTAGGTCATGGCCACCTCATGCCATTTTCCATCGTTTACCCGGCGACGGGAACTGACCTGGCCAACCCAGCCAATATCAAATCCCAGGCGACCACCGCGAACAAAGAGCGTTTTGCCATTGGCAATCCATTGGGAGGCGGTCGTTGTTTTGCAAAAGATCGTGCCATCGCCGCGCGTCTTGATCCTGGCATAAACGGTGTAGTCCTTGCTGAGCAAATTAAAATCTGCCCCCCTGGCCACCTGAAAATAGCTTCCGCCATCAAAGCGAAACGGTTTGGCGGCTGCCGGTTTTGGATCTTCGCGGGTCTGCAGATTGCCAAACAGGACCGCCTGCCCGGAAACGTCTGTCTCTGGCAGGACCTGTAGCTGGTTTTTATCACCGGGCAGGTGAGCCACCTGCAAGATCATGTCCTGATCCCGCGGACCGATTTGGAAGGACCGCAAGAAAACCGGCTGCTCTCCCTGCTGGTTTAAACCGGGACGTTCCAAAACCTCCGCATTGCCGACCGTGTAGGTAACGAGCGTCTGCTGACCGTGGTGATAAAGTCCCTTGTAGTGCGCCCACTTGCGCGGCAAGGGACCGTAGAGGCGATCATCCCGACCATGCAGCCGCGGATCGGAAAACGTTTCGTTCTCTGGATTGGCCCAGCCCGGTCCAATCGGGTTGGCAAACTGCACCTGCCCCATCACCTTGGGATGAATGGCGTGGCGGCCGTTGAACATAATGCCATTCCAGTCGATAAAGCCCTGGCCGCTCCAGCCAGCTGCCATCCGCAGCGTGTCGTGATCAAAGACCATCCAGTGCCGGCCCCGCGAGACACCACCCGGGCCCGCATCCAGGCGCATGGCAATTCCCTTGTAGGCAAAATTGAGCGGCCCACCGGGGACCTCGTAGGAATGGACCAGGCTGGGACCGTAATCCATCGTTTCCCAGTTGCGGATGTTGGTCGGCTTGGGACCTCGCGTGTCTCCCTTGGGGAGAGCGGCCAGGTAGCTGTCGCTGACATCAAAGTGCTGGCTCTTGTTGTGTGACTTGAGGTAAGCCTCTCGGACGTAATGGATCACGTCGTATTTTTGCTGGGGGACCATCCAGGTCTGCTGGACCATCATGCCAAAGCCGCGGGTCAACGTCTGGTACATCGTGTAGGGATCATGTCCGTTCTTAAACTTCCCCTCGGCAAACCGCAGCGACGTGGGGAGCGAACCGGGTCGATCGTGCGTCCCGTGACAATTAATGCAGAGACGATTGTAGATTTCCTGGCCCCGCTGAAAACTGCCCCGGTCCAAGCTTCCAATCATGCCCGCGTGATCAATGCGTTTCTCGTACTCAGGCAAGGGACG
>JAYGDG010000759.1:0-4114 GCA_046583015.1 Pirellulaceae bacterium
TTCGGCGTAACATTTCATCCGTGCTTTGCGATGAATCCTGAACCAACGGTTGCTGCACGGATTCCGTCGACGATACGTTGCCCAAGCTGCTGAAATCGATGGGCTGCATCGCAGCCGGTAGACGTGCTTCACCTTCTCCAACATACAACCGACGAAGTTCTGTCATCACTGCCAATGCGTCGAGAAGTTTGATGAAGTTGTCCTCGACCGTCACGTCCAGATACGGAGGTCGCGGGCCGAATGGCTCACTCGCACCGTTCTCCCTAAGGAACGTGATGATCAACAGCAAGTCAAATGGTGTCACAACACCATCGTCATTGACATCAAACCGATTACGCGGGTTGCGGTACGGTACTAAGTTCTCGACCACATCAATGGTGATCGTGTCGATGAACGTGGCATTGTCATTGGCGGTATCCAGGTCGCCATCCAGACCGCCGTCTTCCACGGTGACTGTGATGTTCGCCGTACCCTCCTCTCGCCAAATAGGCGTGAACTTGAGCGTGCCCGTCGCTTCCGCCGACGTGTAGGTCACCGCCGGGTGCGGGATCAGGCTGGTGTTGTCGCTGGTCGCCGTCACACGCAGAGGTTGTGATTCTCCACCCCCGGCCGTGATACCGGTCAAGTTGACGGTCTGCTGGGGTGCATCCTCGTCGATGGTCAGGTCCGAAAGTGCGTTAAGTGTCGGATTGTCATTGACTGCATTAACGGTGATCACAAAATCGTGGCTGAACGTCCCGTTGTCTCCGCCCGTATCCAGGTCGCCATCCAGACCGCCGTCTTCCACCGTTACTGTGATCGTGGCCGTGCCGCTCTGATCGGCCACCGGCGTGAACTTGAGCGTGCCCGTTGCTTCTGCCGACGTGTACGTTACCGCCGGGTGCGGGATCAGGCTGGTTTCACTGCTCGTGGTCGTCACACGCAAAGGCTGTGATTCTCCACCACCAGCGCTGATACCGGACAGATTCACTGTCTGCTCGGAGGCGTCTTCGTCGATCGTCAGGTTGTTAAGCGAGTTGAGCGTAGGAGCGTCGTTGACGGGGGTGGCTGTAATGGTGAAGGTCTGAGTTTGTGAGACATCGCCTTCGATATCTCGGGCCTCGACCGTTACGGTTGTTTGGCCGTTGAAGTGATTTGCAGGATGAATATGGATGGTATCATCCGAGCGTGCGGCAAACTGGCCGCTGTTGATTGCCATACCGATGGAGACCCCGAAGTTGCTGTCAATCGACGCCATGTTGGCGATGCGGTACTGGATCTTGCTAGTGTCGGAGTCGATGTCATTGACGTAGTCGCCCAACTTGGTGCCGGTGCCATGGAAACTGCCCTCTTCAAGCAGGGTTAGCGGAGGCAGGGTTGCCAGCACTGGTGCATCGTTGACGCCAGTGACGGTAATCGTAACGGTTCCAATATCGGTGGATCCAAGCCCATCACTAACGGTGTATTGAACGGTGTCTTCTCTCGAGTCACCGAGCCCCAGTGACTGCATGCTGGTAGGAGGAACGTAACGCAGCTTTCCCGTTGCCTCGAAGGTTGCTTTGCCGCCCAGTTGGGTGTCCACTTCACCCGTGGTTTCCAGATTCAATGATCCGTCGCTTCCCGGATGGCGATCGTTGGCCAGGATTCCCGCTGGATCAACCACCAGAATCGATTCTTCATCAATGCTATAAGTATCGTCGCTGGCGCCAAAAACTTGATCCTGTAGTTGTTCAGCAGCGGCTATAGCGCTGGCGCTGGCGCTGACGTCTCGCAGTTTGCCGATCAAGGCGACCAGGTCGGAATAGGTGGTAAGGCCATCGGCATTGAAATCCCCAGCGGGGTTAAACTGTCCTTGGTTGCTTTCGAAAACCGTTTTAAATGCCTGTGCGTCCGTTTCGGTATACTGGCCATCGTGATTTAGGTCGCCCAACCCAGCGCCTACGATGGTGGAGGCAAACAGTCCTGGCACGCGCTGAATCTGGGAGTTTCCGGTTGCCTCGAAGGAGACGATCGTGGCCACATTGTTCCCATGTGGGACATTAAAGTATCCGTATTTGAACAAGCTGCGGTCATAACGCTCGGCTTTCCCTTGGCCGTTGTTGACCATCGTCATGATCTCGGAGTCGCTGGTCCCGGCCGGCAGGTTGAGAAAGACATGCACATTGTCGGCGGTCTTGTCCAATGACCGGACAACCAGATCACGATTCTCCTGAACACCACTGTCCCAGGGCAGGAAGCTATCCACGCCCGACTCGGGGGCCAGTCGGTCCACGTAAAACACTTTCTTGAAGCTACTGAACACTGCCGGACCGCCATCGGTACGGTGTCGAAAGGCGCGGGCCTCGAGGAAGTGAGTACCCTCTTCCAGCCCTGTCAGGTCAATCGTCTGCAGGAACTCGCCATCTCCCTCCCAGTTCGCATCTCCCAGGCCACCAGGCCCTACCAGGGGACTTGATTTCTGCTCAAACCGCTCAAAACCATAAGTCACCGATCCCGGCTGGACAAAGTCCACACCACTTGCAGAACTGTTTGGATTGAGCGTATTGATGGCCCGGCCGCCATCGAGTTTCAAGAGGGCATTGTCCCCGTCCGCCCATTCGTCCCGCAGGGATCCCAGCAGGTTCACTTCGACCGTCTTCAACCTCACATTCAACGCATCCCCGGTGACCACGTGGATATCGGACTGACGCTGGACACCGTTCTCGTAATCGTTCGTGGGACTCCCATCGCCCGCCATCACCGAATTGACATTCAGCAGCTCCAGCCCGTCGGGAGCTTGGGGCGTGGGCAACCCATAAATCACGTACCCGCTGCCGGTCCAGTCGCCGGTGGCATTCGTGTTCCGCGGGAATCGCACGTTAACCTTGCTCACTCCCCCATCGTCAAAGACCTGGATCACCTCCGAAATATCATCCATCGGATCCCGGGCTGCGTCGGAGGCATTCCCGGTCAGTTCGACCAGGTAGGTCCCCGGGGCAAAGCCGACATGCTCGAGCGTGCGACTGTCAAAACCGCTGTCGGTACGGTTCGAGAGCAGGACCAGCGAGCTGGAAACACGTTCGAAGGCATACAGCCCCTGGTCATCGACCCAGCGTTCGGCATAGTCGCCCCGCCCATGGGTATTGCGGGCACTGACAATCCGCGTCAGGTCACTCCCGACCGCCACGCTCAGTGCATCCCCCCGTCCATCCTTGGGAAAATCGCGTTCGTCCCCGAACTCCTTGCCATTGAAATAGACCACCGTGTTGCCCGGCATCATCAGCGTGTAGGCATGGGCCACGTTATCGAGTTGGAAGGGCTTGTGGACATCATGGCTCTGCACGAAGGTCACCCCGGCATTGCCGTTATGCAAGGTATCCCCCTGGCCCTCATGCGGGCTGGTATCGAGTGCTGCATCCTTGATCTGGTACCAGGCGTACCGATTGGTATCCCAGTTGGTCCAGCCCGGCTGGGTACCGTACTCGAGGTTTTCCTTGAGGGAAAAATAGAGCTTGAAATCCAGTGTGTCCCGATTTCCCCCGATCCTGCCGGGATCTCCCGGATCGATGTTCTTCTTGACGTGGGGGTGCAGCACGGCGGGATTAGCATCATAGACTTCCGAGTAGGTGAACACATGCTTGGTGCTCCCATCGAGCAGGCTGCGGGGATTCTGACGGTAGATTGCCCGGTCGAGGTAATCGAGCGTGAAACCCTGCATGTGCTTGGCAGCATCGATCCGCAAGCCATCCACGCCAACCACCTGGACAAGCCACTGGGCATTGCGCATCAGGTAGCCCATCGCGTTTTCTGTCACGGCATCACCGGCCAGCGGATCGGCCAGGTTGAACTGGTGCACCGGGATGTCGCCTTCCCCGGTCGCCGGATCAAACAGGTAAATCGTGTTGTGGCCGACGTCCGGGTAAAACCGCCGGTTGTCGGCATCCGGGATATTGGCAAGCCGACCAAAGGCCGGCGTCGTCCCGGGCCGGATGTTGCGGCTGTCGGCGGCATCCACCGGGTTGCGGATGAACAGGTGGTTTTTCTCGTGGGCGATATCGATCAAGCCGGCCAGCCGTTCATATTCCGCTCCTCCCCAGTAGGCGGAATGAAAATCGCCATCGACATCGTTGTCGAGCTTGATCGCCAGGCCTGGATA
>JAYGDG010000826.1:0-4942 GCA_046583015.1 Pirellulaceae bacterium
GTGCCAGCGTGGGTCCGAAATAACCGGTCTGCATCCAATGGGCAGAGGGAGCATGAATTCCATTTTCGTGGTGTACCGATCGGACCAGCGCCAGTCGATCCATCACGCGCGCCTGCAGGGGAAAACGTTCTCCTACCACGATGCCGGGTGCGGACGTAGCAATCGGCTGGTACATACCCCGGTACTCGGCCGGTGCTGCCGGCTTCATATCATAAGTGTCCTGCTGACTCATCCCGCCGTGTGTCCAGAAGACAATCAGTGATTTGTTGTTGCCAGTGGAAGCTGTGGCGGCGGCCCGTGACTCGAGTTGCAGTAATTGGGAGAGGCTGAGGCCCAGCAATGGTACGCCCAGTTGCACGAAATTGCGCCGCGACATTCCGTCACAATTCTTAAATGACTTGCCGTTCACTCGCAACATTACCATTCTCCATCTCGAACTGCTTCAGTTCCTAGTGATTAAACAAGAACTCATTCGTTGCCAGTAAAGACCAGAGCAAGGAACGATAGGCTTCAGCAGTCTCTTTTTCTGCCTGCAGGAATTCCACGGCAATCTTCAATTCTTCAGTCCGCGGAGGACGGGCATAAATACGAAGAAAAATATCGGCCACATTCTCCACATAAGGTTTCTTGTTAGCCGTCAATTGCTGGACGTAGCCTTTTTCGGCAGTCAGTTTGTTTTGGATTTCTTTCGAATTTACGAACTCCAGCGCTTGCGCCAGTGAGGGAGCATCAATCCGTTCACACTCACAGGCAGAAATGCGTGCCGGACGTCCGAAGACGGTGAGAAAATGTGCTGGCACGTTTTCATCCGGTAATTCAATAGCCCGCGTACCGGCCGGGACACCGGCAAAGGTGGTCGGGGCAGCCAGGATCTGGCTGAGGCCGTCCAACAAGACCTCCGCCTTCAGCCGCCGTGGATAAAAACGGGCAAACGACTGCAGGTCCTCTCTGTTAGAAACTGTCGTCGTCGATTTCAGTCGGTAGGCATAGCTGTTGCAAATATTGCGAATCAATTGTTTGACGTCGTACTGGCTCTTCACGAAATCCCTGGTCAGAGCATCCAGCAACTGCGGGTTGCTGGGTGGGTTCGTGCTGCGAGCATCGTCAATCGGATCGATGATGCCACGTCCCAGGAAATGCGCCCACATACGATTAACCATGGTCCGCCCAAAATATGGATTCGTCGGTCGCGTCATCCAGGAAGCCAGGCTGTGGCGCGGATCGTCATACCTGTCCAACTGAAAATCAGGGCCCCCCAAGGGCCGTGGAGCGATCTTCAAGCCACTGCGAGGATGAGCCACTGGACCTTTATCCTTCAAGTAGATGACTTCGTTCGTCGGCACTTCCGCATCTGCAAAACCACCCTTGCGACCGACGCGCGCGAAGACAGCAGCTAAGCCGTAATAATCCGCCTGGCTCCAGCGTTCGAACGGATGATGATGGCACTGAGCACACTGGATCCGCATACCAAGAAAGGCCTGCGAAACCGACTCCACGTAGTTCGGCAATGTTCGCACGGAACGATGCCAGACCGTCGGGGGATTTTCCTGCTGGCTGCCACTGGCCGTCAAGATCTCCGCCACGAACTGGTCGTACGGTTTATTGAGAGCAATCGAATCACGAATCCAGCTGGCAAACAAGGCCGTGCCAGGACGCTGCTTGTTCGTCGAATACCCCGCGCCCCGATTCTGAAGAATGTCGGCCCACTTCAATGCAAAGTAACTGGCATACTCGGAACGATCCAGCAACCGATCAATCAGGCGAGCTCGCTTGTCGGAACGATCATCGGCCTGGTAAGCCTTGATCTCCGCGGGAGTCGGCAGCGATCCACAGATGTCAATCGTCACCCGACGAATAAACGTCAGGTCGTCAACTTCAGGCGAAGGAGCAATTCCCAGCCGCTGCCATTGTTTCAATAACAGCTGATCAAATTTCGAAGCAGCAAACTCTTTTTTTAATTGAACCAGGTGGCGGGTGACAGCCAGTCGTTCTGTTTCTTCCAACTCCAGCGGGACAACGCCGTGCAACGTTGCGATCTGTCCACCAAATCGCACCATCACGGTGAACAACCCACCTCGCTGCTGTACCTGTAAAACACCTTTCTCCGAAATGGTGGCAATTTCCTCTTCGTTCGAGGTAAATAAGGACTGCCCGGTAACATCCCGTGTCGTACCGTCAGAAAAAGTGGCCGTAACTTTCAGCTGCTTCGTCGTATCACTTTGTATCAACAACTGGCTTGGGCTCACCGCAATACTGGTAAGCGTAATGTCCTGATCCGATGGGGGGACTGCACCCTGCTGTATCCACCGCAGCAATGCCAGGTAATCATGACTACCGACCACTAATCGCTTCCCGCCACCATGGGGCACACGCCCTGTCGCTTTCTGCAACAACAGGCTGCGGCTGGCATCGCTGAAAAACAACCGTCGCCCACGCGCCTCTTTGACCAGCGCCTGGTAATCCGCGGCCGGCTCAAAACCGAGCAACGACAGTTTAAAACCATTCTGGCCGGTAGCCTTCCCATGGCAACCACCACTATTGCAGCCCAGCTTGGTCAGTACGGGTACCACGTCGGTCACAAACTGGCTCCGCACTGGCTCCTCGGCTGCCAGCTGCAAAACGGGCAGCAGGCAGCTTGCGCACAGCAGTATCGCAACTCGATTTCCAACTCTTTGCGAAATCACTCAACGATCTCCAGTCTCAAGAAACAGGAGCCAAGATAAACCGGTTCGTCCTCAATCGTTCCCACGCCTTCAAGCCGCAGGAATGGCTGCTGACCCAGGGGCGCATCCTCATTGGCAATAATCTGTAGTGTACCGGATTCCGTTTGACCAACGAATGTCACTCCCCGTACTCGGATGCCAATCACTTCACCAGCAGCCGCGACATCGGTATGAATCTTGCCAATAAAGCCATTTTGTCGTCGGGCCGTATACTTAACCTGGACGACTTTTCCCCGCTTGATCTTGAGCGGAGCATCCAGGTTAACTGCCAAAATGAAAGGGGCTGGATAGACTTCGAAGTTAACTGCGTTACTGAACAAGGTCACGGCCACGGGCTTGGCGTCTTTACCCCCTGACGACAAAACGGTCGTTTCCGCTCGCACCACCAATGAGTATTTTCCGACCGGCAGGGTAGGCGGCAGGTAAAAACTGATATTCCCTTTGCTGTTGCCTTCAGCAACGACACTCCGCTGCTGGCTTACCTGGGCTGGCAAACCAACTCCCGTTAATTGCACCTGCGTCTGTTTCTGCACACCTCGACGCTGCACGTCGATGGCAACATCAACAATACTGCCCTGCTGGTAGGAACTGCGCTCTAAAGCGGCCGCCACCAAAACGGGGGCTGATCCGGTCACCGCAAAGGGAATTTCATCCGTTAACCGCCCCTGACCGTTCGGTAAACCGGTTCGCACCATGGCTCCGCCTTGCAACGGACGGCTCACCTCCACGCCACCCCAGGAATAATGTCCCACCAGGTCAAGTTTTCCGATCTCCTCGGCCGCTCCATCAGCTGCAAACAGTACCAACGGTGCCCGCGTCACCCCTGGCCCCAGCCAGATGTCCGGACACTCGACTCCCGGTGGCAGATTTTGAGCCGTCACGCGGATTGAACCATTCTGCCCACGCTGACGAAAGGCCAGCACATCCACCAGTTGCCGTCCGCCCCGTTGGACATTGATCCCAGCCGGACTCGCTTGCTGGTGGGCAATCGCTACTAGTTTTGCCTCGCTCTCTTCACGGCGCACGCTGAGGCGATAGGTGCGACGCGGGTCAGCCTGCAAACCCCCGATTAAATTCCGAACGACGACCAGGTAGTCACCATCTGCCGGCGCCACCCAGCGACCAGCAGGATCCAGGTGGCTGGAAGGAAACCGCAAGCCCCCAACGTTCAAAAGCTCATCACGATAATGTGCCAGTTCTTTCTTGCCTGTACGATCCATCACGCTAATATCCAGATCAGCCGTGGAGCCAATGCGGTCGGCAAATCCCTCGATGTGAAACACTTCGCCGCGGCGTGCCGTAATCCGATACCAGTCGCGCTCATTTCCCCCGGCCAACTGTCCGCTCACCTCGCCCGGCACTTTCAGCAAGCGGGCAGATTCGGCCGCCTGGTTGCCACTTTGGTCTAAAGCCACCGGCACATCGGTCACGGATATCCAAATTGGTGTGTCCGCACCAGGAACATGGTAGAGAAAACCATCGACCGCCACGGCAGCCGGCTGACGATAACTGCCGATCCGCAGTGGCTTCAACGGCGGGGTTAACTCAACTACCTGCTGCGTGTACCCGGAGCGATCAAGAGTTAATTTCTTCGCTACGGGCTGACTTGCCTCATCCGATCCATTGGCCTGCGTCAGGTCATCCTCCACAGCACCCAGATTCCAACCGAAGAGGGTGACTCGTGTTGCCTTGCCGCGCTCGATCACGCTTGGCTGGGCAAACAACACCCGTGGACGGACACTCACATCCAAACGATAAAAGTGATTGCTGCTTCCACCATAAACCAAGTCGTGAATCCGCAACCGGTATTTCCCGCTGCGCGGAACACGATAAGCAATCACCGGATCAACGCCAAGAAACCCGCGGCTGGACGCGACCCGTTGTCCCTGCTCATCCACTAACTCCAGGATCGCTCGCAACGATGAATCAATCCGCTGCGTCCAGCATTCCAACACCACCTGTTGACCGGCCTGCAGAGAAACCAGGTATTCATCGACCTCACCGGTGGCTGCAATTTGTCCGCTTACCACATCCTCCAAAGCAACCGATTGGATGGC
Organism: Pirellulaceae bacterium; assembly: GCA_046583015.1. Lineage (GTDB taxonomy): Bacteria > Planctomycetota > Planctomycetia > Pirellulales > Pirellulaceae > JAZADA01. The sequence goes on from JAYGDG010000826.1 coordinate 4,781, forward strand.
CGGCTTCACTTCCTTAGCTGGCTGCTGTTCAACAACCAGTCGGCGTCCCGTGACAAAGAAGGCTCGGCAAGAGCTAATACCATGACTGGTCACGGCGTAGACATCATAAATACCCGTGTGTGACTCGGCTGCCACGGTAATCTGGAACTGGTCCTTCTCCTG
>JAYGDG010000888.1:0-3716 GCA_046583015.1 Pirellulaceae bacterium
GGCAAGGTCCGCTACCGTATCAGCGACGAGTTGGCCAGTTACGCAACCCCGGTATTAGCGACCATCGACAAGCGACGCTGGTGTTTCGCCTTTGCCCGGGGTGGACTGATTGGATTTGATCCGGTGCTCGGGAAAATCGACTTCCACTATCCCTGGCGAGCCAGGTCGCTGGAGAGCGTCAATGCCAGCACGCCGATCGTGATCGGAAACGAAGTTTTCATCTCTGAGACTTATGGCCCCGGCAGCAGCCTCTTGAAAGTGCAACCCGGTAAAGCCGAGGTTGTTTGGAGTGATGACCCGACGAAACGTGAAAAGGCAATGCTCGCTCACTGGAACACGCCCATCTACCATGACGGATATCTTTACGGTTGCAGTGGGCGACACACGGAGAATGCTGACCTCCGCTGCATCGAGTGGAAGACGGGTAAAGTAATGTGGTCGGTTCCTCGCACCACGCGACTCTCGTTAATGTATGTTGACCAGCATTTCGTTTCGCTTGGCGAATTTGGTGACTTGTTGATGTTTAAAGCCAACCCTGAGAAGTTTGAACCTACGACACACCACATCTACCGTGCCACCGCCACGAAAGGTATCCCTGCAGGAGTCACGCCGCCTCAACTGCTCAAGTATCCCTGTTGGGCCGCGCCCATTCTCTCCCACGGCCTGCTGTACGTACGAGGAAGCGACCGACTACTGTGCCTGGAATTAGTTCCGCCCAAGTCCTGAGGGAACTGGTGGCCTGCGCTCGCCCTTTAGGAGGTGGGGGTCGCCATCCACTGCTGGTAAACCTCCGTGCATTGTCGGAGCAAGGGTTCGTAGTCCAGTGATTCGATCTCTTCGCCCATCAACTCCAACTCGTAGTAACCCTCGTACCCCAGCGCCGTCAACTGCTCCAGATACTCAGCCAGCGGAATCTCACCTGCTCCCAACGGACAACGGCTCTGCTCTTTGTCCGGCGGCAACCGTCCGTCCCCTAATTGAACCAGGGCCACGTCGGGAACGAGGGAACCCAGCACATCATTGAGATGGCGATCAAAACCCCACTGGTAGACATCCAGGACCAGCTTTAAGCAATCATGACTGTAGGATCTTAACCACTGCGCCGTCCGTTCCAAGTCTGTCAAGAACGTCCACCCGCTGGCACAGCTGGGATGCATCGGCTTAACTGCCAAGGTTACCGAATGCTGTTCCGCAACGGGCAACAACTTATCGATCGCCTGGCGAAATAAACGGTTAGCGTGATTCAAAGTGTGCCCGCCGCGAGCCCCGCTGTAGATGACTAAACAGGATGCTTCCAGGAAAGCGGCCAGTTCAATCGCCTCGCGAGCATCCTGCAAGCTTTCTCGCTGATTACGACCATCGCTTCCAGTAAAGCCGCCGGCCCAGAGTAAACTCGAGACCGACATGTCAGAATCGGCCAGTAGCTCCCGCCCCTTGTCCTCACCAAAGTCCGTGAGTTTCTGGCGCCAGACACCAATTGTCGAGATACCAGCTTGACGGTACTGGTAAACATCTTCGTCAAAAGACCAGCGAAACGTGGTCAACTCACTAACCGAGAAACGGTCCCGCGCTGCTGCGCCCTGTTGATTCGCCAAGATGCCACTCCATTGTGCTTACGATTTCGCCACCACAACCTGCTTCCTATTTAATGCCGCGCAGGTCCCAGGCATCCAGCCATTCTTCTTTACTGCGAATCAAACCAAAATCAGCAGATAAACGTTTTTCCATATCCGAGAGGTGACCCGCACCATAGAAAATAGCTATCCGCTTGGTACCCTTATCTAGCTCCTTGCGCAACACGGCAAGTGCTTTCTTGTTACGTTCGGTAATCAACGTCGACCCTTCCTTGCCCTCTAGAGCATTCATGGCGCCACCCGTTGATTCAAATTCCTCGGCCAACAATAGCTTCAATTGCCTGTTGCGATCTTTAGAGAACAAGGCGACCAGCAGCTTGAGATCCGTACTCCCCTTACCGAGGTTACGCGACTGGAGAGCCATGCTCTGTCCCATCATACGGAAGAACATCTGCATCATACTCTCGCCTCGTTCCTTCATGCTTTCAGAAAACTCTTCCGGGGTCATGTCGGCATGCACGAGATTCTTCGTCGTATAGTCAATCTGGTCTAACTGAAATTCCAGTTGCAACATGGACTTCAGGCCAACCTGAATTGCGCTAACCGGACTGCTTCCGACACCTTCCGGTCCCCCCTTGGGAATACGAGTTCCCTCCGGTGCTACTAATTCGTAGAGCACCGAGTCGTACGTTTTGAATCGCTTGTTCAAGTTCTGGTAGTAAGCCTTTTCCCCCACATGAACTGCACCAATCAAGTCAACATAGACCTCTTTCTGGAGATCCTTTTTCTTGGGGTCCTTGTAAACACAACGGATAATAGAGGTTTGTAACGCCAGCGGCTTCTTGTTAGCATCGCGCAGCAAACGCATGTAGAGCAATTTGGGCTCGGGAGCCGACGCTTTCTTGCCAGCTGAACTCGCCTGCTTGGGCGGCGCCAGCGGATCCTCAGCAACTGCCAACGAGGTGATCAACAAACTAAGCAATAACAAAATGGCCCAGCGCCCAGTGCTTTGTTTCTTTGGCATTGTCTCTGCTCTTGGTTATGAGAGGAAACTGATTTCGTACCATTATGACCTCCCGAGCGATTTGAGCAACGGAGCGTGTCGACTCGAAACAAACTTTCTCTGCGAGTTCCCCGCCGGTCGGTGTCCGATCGATGCTAGCCAGCTGGCCCACCATCTCCACGAAAACCTCTACAAGCCTTCAAGCTCACTGCAAAAGGCCTTGCCGAGACCTGCCAAGTTGATCGAAACTGCTAAACCCAAGAATGCCCCCCATTAGGACTGGTCCGAACGAGGGTAAAATATGCGATTAGCCAAGTGAAATCGCTTAATTCCGTCAAAAGACGGGCCTGTGAGCATGAATTTTCGGCATGGTTTACCTTTCTTACTCAACTTCTGTGAAGCGTAAACCCGATATTAACCGCACAAGCGGAACTCACCTTGCGCTTACCCAAAGAGTGAGTCCTTATTCGTTTTGTAACCCAAGACTTGAGAGATAGACGAAATCATGGCATTTCTGAGAATCAGACCCTGGCTGGTCACTTGTCTGTTAATTGTCACCTCAACCACAACGCTCAGAGCTCAACGGTACTTACCGTTTGTTGATCTGAACTACTTTTCAACTGATTCTCAATTCTTTGCCGCAGCCGACGTTGACAGTTACGGTGGGGGTCCGTCCTCGAGCAGTGGCTGGTTCGCAACATTCGACCGCATGTACATGTATGTGTCGCGACCCAATGCCGAGGAAAGTAATACCCAGGGAGATATGACCTGGGGTAATCGAATTGACCTGGGCTACATGACAGAAGAAAAGCATGGCTGGTTGATCAGCACGCAAAACATCACCGGACCAAACGCGATGGAACGGATTCGCCAGGAGCGGAACAACCGGTTCATGGAGGATGCTTCTCCTCAAGACGAAGCGGTGGACCCACCCCAGGACAACAACAATCGCGAATCGGGTGCCCGCGATTACTTCTTAGAAGACTCACTCAACCTGGCTCAACTCTCCAACTTTGAAATCAACAAGACGTTTCTCTTGAAGCCCTTGCATAACGGCGCTATCGTCGAGCCTTTTTACGGTTTCCGTTACATGAGGTTCGCCGACTTCGATCGTCACGATGACTACACACGTTACGACG
>JAYGDG010000894.1:0-9311 GCA_046583015.1 Pirellulaceae bacterium
ATTGATTTTACCATTTCTGCGGGCTCCCCGTCCGGCCTGGCCATTGTCGGTCATGAAAATGACCAGCGTGTTCTCCCACAGTTTCCACTGGTCCAATTTTTTCATCAACAGGCCCATGTTGTCGTCGATGTTCTCGATCATCCCATAACGCCCCTGGGTCTTCGCATCCCATCCCTGTTCAGCAAAACGCTTCTTAGACTTTTCTGGCGCGATCATTGGGCCGTGCGGCGCATTGGTACTGATGTAAGCAAAGAAGGGTTTCTCCGCCTGCTGCTGTTTCCTGATCCAGCCGAGGGCGGCCTGGAAGAAGACGTCGGTGCAAAAACCCTCTGTCTTGACGATCGTCTCGTTGTGCAGGGCGGCGATATCAAAATAGCGAGTTTCCTTGTTTCGGTTGGGGGGAAAGTCGGCACAGCTTCCCGGGTACGCCTGGCCGATTCCTCCTGCCCCATGAATGAAGACTTCACTAAAGCCCCGGTTGTAGGGCTGATAGGCGTCTTCGTCACCCAGGTGCCACTTGCCAAAAATCCCGGTCGCGTATCCTGACTTGTGGAGCAACTTGGGAAAGGTGGTGGTGGAGAGTGCCATCCGCTCCCTCTCCTTGATCGTGTGGGTGACACCGTTACGAAACTCGTGACGTCCACTCATGATGGCCGAACGGGTGGGGGCGCAGGTCGGGCTGACGTGAAAATCGGTGAAGCGGGTGGACATTTGATAGAGCTGATCAATGTTGGGTGTCCGTAAATCCTTGTTCCCCATGCAGGAGAGGTCACCGAGACCCTGGTCATCGGTCATCACCAGGATGATGTTCGGTCGTTTTCCTTTCAACGTGGCGGCTGGAGCCAGGGAGACGGGAATGGTGCAGGCCAGTAGCAGGCAACAAGCGAGTAGTTTTTTCATCAGAGGGCCTTTTAGTTAGGGTTCTTTTTCTTGATCCAGGTTAAGTCGGGCCACCAGGGAGTGTTGTTTTTTACTACAGGGCCAGTGGTGGTACGACCGCGGTTGACGATGGCGGTGATTTTTTCTGTCAGCTCCCGGGCGATCTCCGGATGTTGTTTCAGGACGTTCCTGGTTTCCCGCGGGTCGCTGGCCAGGTTGTATAACTCACGGCCCGTCTTCCTGGTTTCCATCACCAGCTTCCACTCGCCGGAGCGGATGGCATAACGTCCTTGTATGGAATGGTGGATCATTGGCGGCCGCTGCAGCTGGGTTTCCCCCCCGCCGAGCACGTTCAGGAAACTGACACTGTCTTCCCCTGCATTGGCAGGAAGCTGCTGACCGACCAGTTCACTGAGCGTGGCCAGGATGTCTGTCTGGCAGACAGGCCGAGTCCATTGGCTGCCCGCCTTGACCTGGGCAGGCCAGCGGAGGATGAAGGGGACTCGGTGTCCCCCTTCGTAGATCGATCGTTTTCCTTCGCGGTAAATTCCGTTGCTCTGGTGCTGAAACTTCATGGCACGCGCTTTCCAGGTATTCTCCGGACCGTTGTCACTAGTGAAGATGACCAGCGTGTTCTTGTTCAGCTTGGCCTGGTCCAGGTAGTCCAGGATGCGACCGACGTGGTAGTCGGTCTCGATCATGAATTCTCCGTAAGCACCCGCTTTACCCTGGCCGCGAAATCGTTCCAGGGGAATCACCGGTTTGTGAGGCGAGGTCAGGGGTAAGTAGAGAAAGAAAGGAGTATCCGCATGTTGCTGCTGATGCGAGGTTAGCCAGCTGATCGCCTGGTCGGTAAAGCGAGTCAGGCAGGCGCTGTCGATAAAGTCAGCAGCGACTTCCAGGTCCTTGGGCATCGCGTGTTGCATCTCGTAAGGGGGCTTAATGCGGTAGTCGGAAATCGCGATCTTGTTCGGCTTCTTGCGGGTGAAGAGCGTGGGTGGAGTTTCCGGGAAACGCCCGTCGAACCAGGCCAGCACTCCGTAGTTCATGGAAGCGGGAATTCCCCAGTAGTAGTCGAACCCTTTGTCCAGCGGCATGTCACGGGTCGGCTTTTTCCAGTCTCGCTTCCGGTAAGTGCCGGGAAAATCCATTCCCAGGTGCCATTTGCCGACCATGGCGGTTCGATAGCCCTGTTTGCGCAGCAGGGAGGCAATCGTCATTCGGTTATCAGGAATCAGGCAAGTCCGTTCAGCGCCAAAGACACCCCGCTTCAATTCGGTGCGCCAGCTGTAACGGCCGGTCAGTAGCCCGTAGCGCGAGGGGGTGCAGACGGTATCCGAGCAGTGCCCATCGGTGAACGTCAGGCCTTCCCTGGCAAGGCGGTCGATATTGGGTGTCTGAAATTTTGACTTTGCATTGAGGCAACTGGCATCCCCGTATCCCTGGTCATCCGTATAGATGATGATGATCGACGGCTTGTCACTGGCCACCGATGGAGAGACTGTTCCGACGAGGCAGGCGGCAATCAGGAGTAATTTTAGGGGGATAAGTGCCAGGGTTTTCATAACTACATAGTTTGCGGAGGTGCGACGGCAAACGCAAGAGGTAGCCAGCGCATTCTGCTCTACCGTGGCTTGGCGATCACTGGTTCAATCCAACTCCCGGGGAATCCAGAAATCGCCCAGGGTAGCTACCTCGGTATCAGCTAATTGCTGCCAGGAATCGATCTGCCACTGGAGATGAGCCAGTGCCGCGGTTGGCATTGTCACTGGCTGCCCGGTCAACTGGGAGACAAGTTCCTCCATTCCTGGATTGTGACCCACTAGCAGAATTCGCTGGCACTGGTCTGGCAGGGTATTCAAGATGTCGATGTAGACCGATGGAGGTGCCAGATAAAGATTGTCGTCGTAGACGATCTCGCCTGCGAACTGGCAGCTACTGGCCACTGCCTGAACCGTTTCCCGGGCCCGCTGGGCGGTGGAAGAAATAATGGTATCGGGAGTCAACTGTTGCTCCAGGATCAGTTCTCCCATCCGGGGCGCGGCACGTTTACCCCGTTCGTTGAGCGGTCGCTCATGATCCTGCTGGTGCATATCATTCCAACTAGATTTTGCATGACGAGGAATGAGTGCGGTTTTCATACTGCCGGCTAGTTTTCCATCCCTGTCACCGGATCTTGCGATACTTTGAATGGAGCCGCTTGACCCTTGTGAGCGGCCCAGCAGGCAGCTCCCATGGCGGTTGCGTAGTCACCCAAACTGGCTGCCGCCACGCGAAAACTGTCGCGGTAAACTGGTAAAACGTGTTGCTTGGCTGTCCGCGTGATGTTCTTGACGAATAATTGAGGCATGGCTTCTACCAGCCCTCCTCCTAAGACCACGACTTCGGGGACCAACAGGTTAATGTAGTTTGCGATCACGATGCCCAGGTACTTACAAGCGTTGAGGATGATTTCCTCGATGATCTGGTCTCCCTCTTCGATTGCCTTGGCCAGGATCCCACTGCGGATATCCTTGACATGGGTTCCGGTCGTAGCAGCCAGGTAGGGTGCCTGGCCACGGTAACAGGCAGAGGCTGCCGCGGATGCAATTGCCAGCCGACTGGCGACCGTCTCCAGGCAGCCTCGTTTGCCGCAGCCACAAGGTAAGCCGTCTTCTACGACGTTCACGTGACCAATTTCCATCGCTGTGATCTTAGGTCCCCGGACAATCGATCCCTGGACGACTGCGCCCCCACCGATCCCCGTCCCGGGAAAAACACCCAAGACATTATCGGCGCCGGAGGCCGCTCCGAAGCGATGTTCCGCGTAGACACCGGCGTCGACATCGTTCAACAGGTAGATGGGGCAGTCGAAATGATCTTGAACAGTCTTGCCGAGGTGAATGTCTTTCCAACCGAGGTTCACACACTCGTGTACCAGGCCGGTTTTCATATCTACAAAGCCCGGGCAACCAATACCAATTCCGGCAAGCCTGTCGACACTGACTTCTGTCTTTTCGAGTGCTTCCTGGATCGTTCGAATCAAACGCTCGATGACGACTTCGCAGCCCCGTTCTGATTGGGTTCGTAGCCGCTTGGAACCAAGATACTGGAATTCCTGGTCGTAGACGGCACTGAGAATCTTCGTGCCACCCAGGTCGACTCCAATCCAGCACTGATCTTGTTGCTTCTTAGCCATGTTTTTTTCGGGTGGTTGATGACCACAAGGCACGTGTTACCAGTCAGCTGGTTAAGATGGTCTGCCAGCTCACATAAGTTACTTGCTTTCTGAGCTCTTAGTCATTAGGGCAGCCTAAATAATTCACATATTATTAACATCCCCGCGGGCTAAGTTACCAAAAGTCATGTTAGCGAAGCGGGGAGATTCAATGATCCGTGGAGAACCGTTTTGCGGTAACGGGTCGATGGCGCGGAAGGGAGAGAAAATCTGGTCTCCTTATTTTGACTCGGCTGTTTCATTCGCTACGATAAACAGACCGATCCATGGTCCTTTGCTTCTTTCAAGGAAACTACAATGGTTTTTCATCACGTAACACGCCGTCGTTTCTTACAAGGTACTGCTGCCATGGCTGCTTCCACGCCTCTTTTCTTATCTGCTGCCGAGGAATCGACCAGTTTGCAGGGACGCCTCTACAAGACGCTTAAAATTGGCATGGTACGTGTCGAAGGGAGTTTGACGGACAAGTTTAAGGCCGCCAAGGGTGCTGGCTTTGGCGCCATTGAGATGAATGCACCAGGTATGAACGTGGCCGAGACAAAAGCAGCAATTGCTGGCAGCGGATTACCGGTCGATGGGACGGTTTGCTCCTCACACTGGCGAATCCGTCATACCGACAAGGATCCGGAAAAACGCAAGACTGCCCTGGAACATCTCAAGACGGCACTCCGCGATACCCGCGCCGTCGGTGGACATACCGTGCTGCTGGTCGTGGGACGTGGTGGCGATGGTGACGAAAAAGAGGTTTGGGATCGCAGCGTGGAGAATATTGGCAAGGCGGTGCCGCTGGCGGCTGAGCTAGGTGTGGCGATCGTGATTGAAAATGTTTGGAACCAGTTTTGCTACGACCATGATGGCAAGGCTGATCAAACGGCTGATAAGTTCGTCAAGTACGTTGACGAATTCCAGTCTCCCTGGGTCGGCATGCAATTTGATATTGGCAACCACTGGAAGTACGGAGATACGGGCGCTTGGATTCGTCAGCTTGGCAAACGCATCATCAAGCTCGATGCCAAGGGATTTTCCCGCAAGGAGAACAAGTTCACCAAGATTGGTGCGGGCGATCTCGACTGGAAAGATGTCTCCAAGGCATTGCGCGAGATTAACTACTTTGGCTGGTGTGCGGCCGAAGTGAGTGGTGGTGATGCAGCTCGACTGAAAGAAGTTTCCGACAACATGGACCGCGTGTTCGGTCTGAGCTAGCGATTATTTGCCGTGCCACGAGTCTCTTGCAGGTGCTGAACTGACAGGGCGTTTTTGCTCCTTCTTGCCACGGGTCGACTGTTTTATTTGGGAGCCAGCAGATGTCCAGTACGGATCGCGCCGATTCAGTCCAGGAAATGCCGTTAGAAGAATCAACGGCCCTTTATAAGCGTGCCAGAGAAGTCCTGGCCGGTGGGACCGGACACGATCTGCGCAATGCGCAACCCATGCCCATTTATGCTGCCCGTGGAGTGGGCAGTCGCAAGTGGGACGTCGATGGCAACGAGTACATTGATTTCTTGATGGGCAACGCGGCTCTCATGCTTGGTCATGCTTACCCGGATGTTGTGGAGGCGATTCAAGATGCGGTGACTGCCGGAACCCATTTTGGCAACGATCATCCATTACACCTGCAGTGGGCCGAACTGGTTCAACAGTTGTTACCCTCTGCCGATCGAGTCCGCTTCGTGAATTCAGGCACCGAAGCCACGCTGCTGGCCATGCGCCTGGCCAGGGCTTTTCACGGATCTAACAAGATCATCCGCTTTGAAGGTCATTTTCATGGCTGGCATGATGACGTGGTGCATGGTTTTCAACCACCGTTCCAGGAAGCTGGGTCCCTGGGAACTCCCGAGCAAACGCGTGCCGGCATGGTGACCCTGCCCGACGGGGACCTGGCTCTCGTGGAACAGGCGCTGGAAACGGATGGAGAAATTGCCGCCATCATCGTGGAACCGACCGGCGCTTCCTGGGGGCGGGCTCCCCTGGAGACAGATTTCCTTCACGGGTTGCGAGACCTGGCCGATCGTTTTTCCGTGGTGTTGATTTTTGATGAAGTGATCAGTGGATTTCGTTTTAGTCCCGGCGGGTTGCAGCAAAAAATTGGCCTGACGCCGGACCTCACAACACTGGCCAAGATCGTCGCCGGCGGCATGCCGGGCGGGGCGGTTGCTGGTCGCGCCGATATCATGCAATTGTTTGATGAAACCGATGATCCCCAGCACAACCGCTTTGGTCGGGTGACTCACTATGGCACCTTCAATGCTTCGCCACTTTCGGCAGCTGCTGGGATTGCTACCCTGCAGAACCTGGCTGACGGAACCGCCATTGCCCATGCCGATCAACTCGCCGAGAAACTGCGAACCGACTGGGATGCGGTGTTAGAGAAGCATCGACTGGCAGGCTATGTTTACGGAGAGGCATCGATCTTCCATGTTTATTTTGAGACCGATCGGGCACGTATTGAGTCAGCCCAGCGGCGCGAAGATCTCCACACCACGGAAGCTGCCCTGCTGAAGGGCATGCCCGGCAGCTTGCTTTGCGATTACCAGCGGCAGCTGCGATTGCGGGGGATCGATTTGATGAGTTCTACCGGAGGCGTGTTGTCCGCCGCCCACGCCAATCATGATGTCGAAGAAGCGACGAATATTTTTGAAGAGGCGATGTTGGCGCTGCTGCAGGCAGGTCAAATTTACCAGCTTGAGATTTCGGCTTCTTAATCGCGGATCTTCGTCCCGCGGATGACGGTCCCCGTCTGGTTCTTGCCGTAATAGGCTGTGCCTTCGGCATTAAGTTTTACCTCGTCAACCCAGGCACCATTGGGAGCCTTGGGGTCCAGCCAACGCAGCTGCAGCTTACGGTCCTGGCGTTTCCAGAAAGATTTACCGGCCGTGCCTGAAATCAGTCCAGAGACTTCGAAGTAAATATCGTACTGGTCGCGATCATTGACCACGTGTTTCCAGCGGCCGACTAGTGGGCTGAGAGATTTCTTGTTGCGGGCAGTTGCCTCGGCGTCGCTAAGGGGACTACCAACCTGGGGCCAGCCAGTCTTGTCCCAGGTTACGGACCGCACCTGCAAGATTCTCCCTTTGCGGACCTGGTTGGCGTCATACGTATGGTGTACCAGGAAATCCCCTTTGGCGGTCTGCAGGAAACTGTTGTGACCGGGCCCTCGCCAGCGGATGCCGCTGGCCAGCATCACGGTGCCGCCCCCATCGAGCATCGGACGCTTGTCCCTGTCGGTGAAAGGTCCCAGTGGATTCTTGCTTCTTCCCAGGGCAATCTTGTAGGTGCTGTCGGTTCCCGCGCAACAGAAGTCCCAGGAGACCATCAGGTAATAAAACCCTTGCCTCTTGATCACGTAAGGTGCTTCGATATTGGGGGTGTCCCCACGGGGTGAGCGGCGCGCCAGGGCTGTCGAGGGTGGCTGCGAGGAGGCAGGCTTGCCAGTTCGTCGATTGATTTCAACGCCCTTGATGCCAGTCCAGTACGATCCCCAGTACAAGTAGGCTTTCCCATCGTCATCAGCGAACATGGCTGGATCGATAGCGTTGTAATCGTGTTTATCCGGTATCGATTCAAGCACCAGTCCACGATCTTGCCAGCGATACTTGGGATCCTTGGGGTTCAAGGATCGGTTGGTAGCCAGTCCGATCACGGAGCGTTGAGAACCAAACGTGGAGACGCTGTAGTAGAGGTAGTAGAGCCCGTCCATGTACTGGATGTCGGGGGCCCAGATGCCGTCGCAGCCGGGAATGGCCTCTTCAGACCATGCCGGGACATGCCGCTCAAATACCTGGCCAATTCGTTTCCAGGTGCGCAGATCAGTACTGTGCCAGATCACCACGCCATGTCCGGTGGCGTAGACATAATAGCCGCTACCGTCGCGTGCTTCGATCGCTGCCGGGTCGGGCATACCCGCCCGCAGTGCTTCCAGCGAGGTAGGATTAAACGCTTCCTCGTCTGCTGCCAGCGACGGATTTACAGCGGCGAGCGCGCTGGCTGCCAGGCCTGCGGTCAGGAAGGAGCGTCGTTTCATAAACAATGCCTCGAAGCACCCACTGGAGAGATTACCTGTTAATGTTTGTGTTTGTGTTCTTCCGCGAACAGCTCGTGTTTCTTATCCCCACGGGCGTAAACGTAAGCCAGCAGGTCAAGAATCTCTTCTCGGCTGAGCTTGTTGGCCAGTCCCTTGGGCATGGTGGAAACGGGCGATGTCTTGCGTGCGTCAATCTCGGATTTCTGCAGCAGGGTCGGGTCCTTCTTGGCAAGTGGATTGATAATTACCTTCACGGTGGTGGCCGTTTCTTCCACGATTAGCCCCGTGATCGTTTTCCCGGAAGCGAGCAGGAAAACGGTTGTCTGGAATTTCTTGTCGATTTCCTTGTCTGGTTCCAGCAGTGACAACAGTAAGTGCTCGGGATTATGTTTCTTGACATCCAACTTGGTTAAATCCGGACCGTATTGCTGGCCTTCGTTGTTGATACGGTGACAGGCAACGCAACTGGCAACCTTGAAGAGTTGTTTGCCGACGTCATAGTTGCGACCGGGTGGTAACGGTTTGACCGCCGCAACCAGTTCCGTGTATTTCCATTCCTGGCCACGCGTGTTGTACTTGAGCAACTCATCTTTCAAGGGGAGTGGATGGGCCGCCAGGTAGGCTGTTGGATCGGCCCGGTATTCTTCCAGGTTTGCGACCACGTAAAGTGCTCCATACATGCGTCGCCAGTGTCCCGGGTAAGTACAGACGTAAGGATAAATACCGGGTTCCTTGGGAGCTTGGAAGCTAAGTGCCTGGTTTTCTCCTGGTTGCAACAAGCGACTGGCCAGCAGGATCTTGTCCGAGCGGGGCACGTACTGACGGGCCATGGCATCCGGATCCCGGGCCGTGGCTTCTGCCAGCAGGCCAACTTCTTCCAGCCCACCAGGCAGGGTGATGGCAAAGTTATGGGGCATGTTATCCGAATTGGAGAAACGGAATTCGACCGGTTTGCCCGCCTGGATAGCCAGTCGTTCTTTATCATAGATCATCCGGTGTGGTACGGTTCCCACTGCAATCACACGCACGTCCAGGTTTTGCAGTCGGTCCAGAATCGCCTTGGCCTGGTCGGGCGGCAACTTTCCGGAGAGCGACTTGGCCAGCGCGATGGCATCAGTGGCAGCCCTACTGGTTCGATAACTGGCTGGCATTTCACTCAGGAAACCGACCAGGTTGTCTGCCAGCGGTTGAATT
>JAYGDG010000001.1:0-1576 GCA_046583015.1 Pirellulaceae bacterium
TCGTGGCCACAGCAGGGAACCGAAACCGGCACCAAGCCACTCGCTACCAGGGCCTTGAGGTTGTTAAAGGTCCTAAGTTGACCGCTCTTTGATACCACTTGAAAACGCACGGACGGTTTCCCCTGTGCCGTTTTTCCGTAGCCGGGCAACGGGGCTCCCTGGTCATCCAGTTTGCCGCAGGACCACAGCAAGCCATTTGCAACCAGGTCGAGATAGACCTTTTCTTGCATCGTTGCGTTGTGATGTCCTAAGGTTGTGCCAAACACACGACATTTTTTGTACGTGTTCACCCAAACACAGGTCTGCAGCGTTTTCTCTTCCTGGCCCTCTCGAAAACCAACTCCCAGCTTGGTCGCGCTGGGCAAAATGGAAGTGTGATACAGTTCACCCTCCGGTGTCTTCCAGCCGGCCGGCAAGTTGCGTGTTACAGGATGGCTTCGTCCCAAGTTACGGACCACGATCGGAAACTTCGCTCCATGCCGACGGGACTCGACTCCCACCAGTTTATCCCACTCCTTGGTCGTGGAATCACGAAAGGCATGCATGGCGCAGTGAATCATCATCACACCAACCTCTGCATCGAGGTGTTGCTTGACAATTTTGTCGATTCCAGCGTTCTCCTTGTACTTTGCAAAACACTGGTTGTGGACAATGACATCGTAGCCAGCAATCCAATCTTCCTTGGCAAACACCTTGGGAAAGTCCCCTGGCTTGGGGTTCTCGATCACAACGGTCCATTGCACGTTGGCGCGACTGCTGATTCCCGTAGTCAGGATCTCTTTTTGGTTCTTGTAGTCATGATAGCCCCCACCACTAATGAGAAGTGCTTTGAGTGGTGCTGGGTCTGCTGCTGAAAGGGTGCTGTCAGCCAAGAGGCTTAAGGTCACTAGCGTCCAGAGGAAGGATTTCATTTCATTCTCCACGACTACGTACAGCGATTCCGGTAACAGAGACGATCTCCGGGGAAGCCTACCAGATGGCCAAGAAGAGAGCCAGCAGGTGCTGGCAGACCTTCGATCAGGCTAACACTTCGGCCACTGGTTCGCCGTCATCGGCGACGGTAAAGGGGCGACGTGTCGCAGAGAAAACTTCCTTCTTGGTGTCAATTCCAACGACTTTAGCAATCGTTGCGTTGAAATCCTGGACGCGAACCGGATCCTTGTCGACACCATGGCCAATTTTATCGGAAGCTCCGTGGACGTAGCCTTGTTTGACACCTGCACCTGCCAGCACCGTTGTGAAGGCGGCGGGATGATGATCCCGGCCAGATCGTTCGTTAATCTTCGGGCTGCGGCCAAATTCCGAGGTGAGAACCACCAGTGTCTTGCTGAGCAATCCGCGGGTCTTTAGGTCCTGGATAAGCGCGCTAAGAGCCTTATCCAACACGGGTACTTTTTCCGGGATACGTTCGAAGTTTTCATTGTGCGTATCCCAGCCTCCGTAGCCGACTTCAACAAACCGCACATCACGTTCAATCAGGCGACGGGCCAGCAGGCAACCCTGGCCAAACTTATCCTTCCCGTACTTATCACGAGTTTTTTGATCTTCTTGGGTAATATCAAATGCTTTGAGATCT
>JAYGDG010000034.1:0-2403 GCA_046583015.1 Pirellulaceae bacterium
TTGACCGATTGAACAGCCAGCTCTTTTGGACCGACGGTAATCTCTCGTCCTTGCAGAATCAGTCTTGGAATGTGCAACGTACGCGGGTAGATCGGTACCGGCAGCATCAACAAAATCAGCGACTGGTAAACCAGCAACTTAACGATTCCCAGAAGTCCCTGGAGAGTGTGGATCGAAATGAGCACAGATTAGATGCCACAATGAGCCGAGAACGTCGTAAGGCAGAGGCCAAGAGTCGCAGGGTTCGAGCAGCAGAAGCCAAGACTGCTTCGCTTAAAGCCTACCTGACATTTCCCATGGAATTCGAAAAAATACGACTGTTGAACTCGTTCTAGTTGCCACCGACGTGGCCCTCTTTCGTGATCTTCCACCGGCCTTTGGAGAGCCAGTGGATATGGTCCGTTGCACGTGATATGCTGACCGCATGAAACCGTTGCTCTCTGTGAGTGTGCAGATGAGCAGGTTTCATGAGTGACGTTTGCAAGACCCAAAAGAGGGAGGCTGTCGTATGTTTGCAGGGCCGGTTGAACTGGGTATTCTGTTCTTGTTTTTCGGAAATGGGATGGGGTTGCCCTTAGGGGTGCCGCCGCAACCGGTGGACGTCAAGATTGATCAAGCTGCCCCAGACGATTGCCTGGTCTATTTTTCCTGGGTCGAGTCAGGGGATCCAAGTGCCAAAAGCGTGAATCGGCTGGAAAGAGTTCTGGCCGATATAGAATTCCGGCAGCTCAGTAAAGTGCTCTGGAAACAGCTGGATGACGGGATCAAGAAACTTACCGAACGTGACAAGTCACCAGAGGCGGGTGCCTTAGCGGGCCTGGTTACTCAAGGAGCCAGGCAGCTTATCAAGGGGCCGGGGGCTCTCTATTTGGCACACTTTCAGATGCAGCCGGATGGTTTTGATATTGATGCCGGTTTGATGCTGGGAGTTGGAGAAGCGGGTCCATCGCTGGTTAAACACATTGACCATTTTCTGGCAGCCATCGTGCGAGCTCCGCCAACGCCTGTAAAGGTTGAGGGTGTTACCTTTCACCGGGCACTGTTGGGACCGGGAATTCCTTCACTTACCTGGGGATTGCACCGCGGCTACCTGCTCTTTGGTGTTGGCGATACTGCCCTTGCTAATAGCGTCCAGCGGACCAAGACTCCTGCCCCGCAGTGGTTAACCCAAGTGACTCGGCAACTGCCGGTTCAGAAACGGTCGACGTTGGCCTATGTGAACCTTAAGGCAGGCCTGAAACTGCTACTTGCCTCGGTCCCTGATCCTGATGTTCCCAGGATTATTAAGGTGAGTGGGCTAGAAAACCTCACCCACCTGGCAACAGTCTCTGGATTCGATGGAGAAGAGACGGTTGCGCGATCGGTTCTGGGCATCAATGGTAAGCGAACCGGTTTTTTTGCTGTGGCAGGAAATCGGCAGCTGGAAAGGAAAGACTTGCAGCGAATTCCGGCTGATGCCGTGGTGGCAATGGCTCTACGCCTGGATGCTGGGGAGTCGGTCAGCAGGATTGTCGAAACGCTGGCTCAAATTGAACCTCGTGCTGCCCGCGAGTTTGAAAAGGCATTTCAAGAAATTTCCCGAGAGCTCGAGGGTTACGATGTTCGACGAGAATTATTTCCTGCCTTGGGAGATCTCTGGACGGCACATACAACGGCCAATAATGGGAGTTTTGTCACCGGCTGGGTCTTTAGCGTGCGGTTGAAAGATCGTGTCGCTGCCGAACGCGGGTTGCAGCAAGTGATGGATTCTATGCGGCGGAAAAGCGAGCGGGATCAGCAGCGGGGAAGGGCAGCAGCATTACGGAAGATGACATTCGCTGGAGAACAGATCCACTACCTGGCCATTCCTGATGACGACATCCTGGTGACACCAGCCTGGTGTTTGCGAAAAGACGAACTGGTCGTGTCACTTTTTCCCCAGGCATTGAAGAGCTATTTGAAACACGATGCGGCGGCCAAGTCCTTGGATGCGGTGCCACAGGTAGCGAAGCTGTTCCAAGCCGGCCGTTCTCCAACCGTGGTGGTCTATACCGATACACGGGAGTTGTTCAAGTGGGCCTACCCGCTGACCCAAGTGGGTATGCATGTCGTGTTGGCACAGTTGCAACGTGGCGGAGTTGAGATTGATTCAAGTATTCTTCCTACGGCAGGTTCCATTGCGCCGCACTTGGGATCAGCTGTAACTGCCTGGTATTTACAGGAAGATGGCGTTTACGTGGATCGGCGACAAAGCGTACCCGGCATTGGTGGAGTTGCGGTTTGGCTTCAAGGCATGATGTTCTTTACGCTTCAGCGACAGATTATTGGGCGCAGGATGGACTTTGGGGAAACTATCGAGGCGGTGGAGGACCTTCCTCGTCGCTAGTCTAGTTGCCGGTCGAACTGAGTTTGATTTGTGAATGA
>JAYGDG010000481.1:0-9249 GCA_046583015.1 Pirellulaceae bacterium
GGCATCGTCTCCTTGGGACTGCGCAGCGTGTACTGGTCGAGTGTCTCACCCGCAAAATCATCGTCCAGGTAATGGCTCAGGTCCCGGTTGACGTAATCGTTGCCGAGCAGGTTATAGGAGTTTTCGCCGAGGACTTTTCCGTAGGCGTCGTGGACCGCGGCATCCACCGGGCTGGCTGCGACCAGTTGAGCCAGCTTAGGCATCGCTTCACTGATCCCACAACCCTGGTTGGCCGTCTGCGAGATGGCGTCATAGCCTTGCGACAGGTCATGCATGATCTCTAGCGGGTGTCCCATCTCCTGGTAACTATCGGCTGCCCGGGCCACTTGTTTACCCATGGCGGTCATGGCGGCCAGTGTGTCGTCGCTTTCCACCTGTTGGCTGGGCCAGCCCCAGGCATTGCCGACTGGCATCGAGCCGAAGCCCTGGGCGCTGTGGCCGTCACGCGTTTCGACATCGACGGTAATATTTAAGAGTACCACGTCGTCAACCACGCGACCGCCGAACTTGATCGGTGTGCGGTAATTGATTTTCTGGGTGCTGCTGCGGACAGATGTGAGTTGGATATCAGTCGGTTTGCTCATGGGGTGCTTTCAATCGGGTAAAGATTTGGGCTGCTGGTGTCAGCATAGTGGCAGTGCCTGTGGGGCATTTATCGTAGAGCGCATGGGGAGCAGATTCAATCGGCCGCAAAGTCTTAGCTGAGCGTGCCGTGCACCAATTCACCGGCCGAGATGGTTGCCACCACTTGCAGTGGCTCGTCCTGGGGTAAGTGAAACAGGACCAGGTCAGCGGCCGCACCAGCCGCTAGTTCTACCGGTGTGAGGCCCAGGATTTCGGCCGGACCGGTGGTCGCCATGCCGATGGCCGTTGCCAGCTCCAGGTCGGCAAATCGCATCACGTTGGCAATTCCCACACCGATTGGCAGCGCAGCACCGGCCAGTATCTGACGCTGTCCGGGAACGACCAGGCGACCGTCTTCGAGGACTTCCACCTTGCCGAGACTGGCATTTTCGTGCAGCCCGGGGGGCATGCCGGCCATGCCCGTGATGTCACTGACCAGCACACATCGCTCCACGGTTTTGCAGCGGATGAACGCCTTGACCACTGACGGGGGTAAATGGTGTCCGTCGACGATCAGGCTGGCGATCAGGCGATCCTCGGCCAGCTGGTCCCAGATGTAGTTGGGGTGACGGCGTATCTGGCCATGGGCACCATTGCCCAGGTGCGTGCTCATGGATGCCCCGGCGTCGACAGCTGCCTGGATTTGCTCCGAGTTAGCACTGGTATGGCCAATGGCCACCACCACGCCACTGTCGACAACTTTGCCGATGACTTGGGCCGAGTTTTCGAACTCGGGAGAGATTGTAAAGAGCCGAATGTTTCCCTCGGCTGCTGCCTGCAACCGCTGAAATTCATCCCAGTCGGGAGCTCGGCAATGTTCCTTGGGGTGGGCGCCACGCGGACCATCCTGGTCACTCAGGTAAGGACCTTCCAGGTGGATTCCTATGACACGCTGGGCCACGCGAGGATCTTCCTCGCAGGCAGCGGCAATCGCTTGCATCCCGTGGCAGAGCATCTCGAAGCTCTGCGTGGTCAGCGTCGGCAAGTAACTGGTGACGCCGTCGGCATCATTGGCCAGTGAGACTTGAGCCACTCGTTCGGTGTCCAGGGCCAGGTCATTGAACTCCTGGCCACCGTAACCGTTGATCTGCAAGTCAACAAATCCCGGACTCACCCAGGGGATGTCCTGGCTGTCGGGGCCGTCGGCATTGGTGATCGAAACGATGTGGCCATCGTCGATAGTGACGGTGACCACTTGTCCAGTGTCGTAACGACGGGCGGTGAATTCCATGGTGTGTCGAGATCGAGTTGTTGCGATGAGAGTGGACTTATTTTTTGAGTGGCTCAAACCCGTTGGGCCGGAGGATATCATAAGTCCCATCCGGGCGCTTTGTCAGGTACATTCGAACCTTTGAGCCTGATCGCAATACGGAGAGCCGTTGCATCTTTTTCGTCGTGTAATGCCCGGAAGCCCCGACGTTTCCCGGTGGACGCTTAGTGACCGTGTAGCCGCGGGCGATCAGTTGGGTCTTGGCATCGGCACGGGCCCCTTTTTCGGTTTCGGTGACATTGACAGTTATGTAGTAATTGCGTGAAACGATCCCTTGCTGGGTCGTCGAGCGGGAGCGCTTGCTATTGCGCACCTTGCCAACGATGATCAGGTCGGCATCCTTTTTAAGGTCCTCGAGCTTTCGTGGCGGGACTTCTGCCTGGACAGGAGGGCTGAGGCACCAGCTAAGACCGGTCAGCACAAAACTGGCCGCCAGGATGTGAGTCAACGTGCGTCGGCGCGCGATGGTTGTTTGCTGAATCATAGGGTTTCTCCGTTAAGCTGACATTATGACGGTTTCTGACTTCGGCGGGGACCGCGGGAGCCGGAAAAAACGTTCAAAATTTTAGCCTGCTCGGAGCTGCTACCCAGCGGCTCCAATCCCGGCAAACTCCCTCCCACTCGGCAGATGACGGTTTAACCCGCCTCGTCTTCCGGAGGACTTGGTTTTTTTGACAGGTCAGTAATGACCAGCGTGGCCAATCCCAGCAGGCCCAGGTAACAGAAAGCCTGGCCAATGGTTTCGAAAGACTCCGTGGGATTAATCCCTTGTTCGCACCCTGCCAGTAATGTGGCACCAGCGTGACAGAGAATCGCGGCAGCAACAAATTTCATGGCGGGGGTCCTTTCGCAGAAGGGCTGATCAACAGCCGCATCTTCACAAATATGGTAAATTGGGACCAGATCAAGATCGCTGCAATGGACCACTTTTCCCAGCCGGTCCTTGCCAGCAAGAGAGGTTCCGTTAACGAAATGCGACCACACAGACAGAAATAATGATGACGACGCTGATGAGGGCAGTCAGCAGGCCGACCAGGACCGACAACTGGCCACTGTGCTCAAACGTCTTGCCTGCCGAAATATTGTGATGAGCCTGTCGATAACGCCAGGTAGCGATCAGGCTAATAAGTCCCCCCAGTCCCATCAGCAGCGTGCCGGCCACGACCGCTTCGACCGGTGTCATGTTCGGCTGGTTCGTTTGCAGCCCGACGATTCTTAACAGCCCACTGAGCCGGGCAATTAAAAAGCCCAGGGCAATCAGGGCGATGGCCGTTCGAATCCAGGCCAGGAAAACCCGTTCGGCGCCCCAGATGAGCCGCATCTTTTGCGTCGAAGGCGCGTTGCGCAAGTTTTGGCCATTGGCCGGAGTTGATTCTTTATCAGTAACCATCGTTTGTCCTTCGGGGGTCGACCTGGCTGATGTTAACCGTAGCCGACGTCCTGGGTACGGGTGGCAATGCGTGAGTAGGTCCATCGTAACATGCGCAGCGGTGGTAATTCTTCCAGGTGGGCAAAACAACCGCTTCGCAACATCAAGCGGGCCTCTTGCCGCTCTCCCGAATCCCCAAATTGTAGCGGATCCAGGTCACTGCTGTCTTCACGCGCCGTATCGGAGCGGATCGGAATGCCCAGGTTACTGGCCTGGCGAAACCGCATCCCCAGGTCGACGATCTGGGCCTTTTTGCCATGTTCCTGGAACGCTTCTTGAACCGTCTCTTTGAAATCGTAGCCGGCCCGGTTGCAGTCATGCAGCAAGTAGAGAGTGGTCTTGGAGCCGGAGCGGAGATGTTCGTGGATTTGGTTGGCGACCAGTTTGGGATAGTCGGGCCACAGTAGCAAACCGATCTCCAGCTTGCGAAAGAAACCGTTGAAAACGAACGACAGGAATACTTCCTGGCGGTCACATACCAGCACGCGCCGGGTCGTGTAGTCGGCCACGTCCGGTGGCAGTGTCGCCAGGTCCATCTCCGAGAGTCGGTCGACATTTCGAATCCTTCCCGGGACCGGGCCGTGCTGGTCCTCGTAGGCTTGCAGGGAGTTTTTGAATTGTTCCAGCGTCTCTAAGGGGTCTTGTTTTGGCTGTGGCCAGTCGCCGGTGCGAATCAATTTGTAATAGAGGTTGCGCAGGGTGAAGCGAAACTTGCCACCACGGGAGAGTTGTCTCGCCGCGCGCTTGATGCGTTTTGATTCTAGTTGCGGGCCAGGTTGTTGATCAGTCATATTACAAAAGTCCTCGCCGATCGATAAAGACCTGGTGCCACAGTTCCACGGCCATGATCATCCACAACATCTCGCCGGAGCGGTTTTGACCGATGGCATTTTTCGGCATCTGGCCCTTGAGCAGTCGTCGGATCAGTTTCGTGCTAAAAATACCCCGCTCCCGTGCCCGCTTGGAGAGCAACAGGTCATGGGCATAGTCCCGCAGCTCGGTGCGAAGGAACCAGTAATTGAGCGGCACTCCCATGCCGGCTTTTTTTCGATAAACGACCGGAGTGGGTAGTTTATCATCAATCGCTTTCTTGAAAACGTACTTTTCCATATCCCGCTGTCGCTTCAAATGGGTTGGAATCGTGAAGGAGAATTCGGCCACGCTGCGGTCAAACAGTGGTGACATGGCTGGCAGGGCATGGGCCGAGAGCATTTTGTCCACTTTGACCAGGATGTTCTGGCCCCCCTTGAGCTTGGTGTTGAGGTACATCAGCTTGTTTAGAAAACTGCGAGGATGCTCCCCTTCCAGCACGGGTCGGACAAAACTCTCCAGGTCGTCGTCCCCGACCAGTTGTTTGCGGAATTTGCCCCGGTAGACGCTCCCCAGGTAGTCATAGAACTTGTGGTGCGAGCTCAGGTAAGCCTTGGTCGTATCTTCGCCGGTCAGTTGCTTGTACCAGTTGTGGATGATCATGAACTTGTTTTTGGGGCCGCCGAAGAGCGGGTCACCCCCTTCCCCGTTGAAGAGAAGCTTGACGTCCTGGCCTGCCTGGGATGCCAGCAGGTAGTTGGGGACGACGATGCAGTCGCACAGCGGGTCGTCCAGGTTCCAGATGATGTTGGGCAGCAGGTCCAAGAACATCTTGGGTTCGACGTGCATGATCTGGTGTTCGAGGCCCCAGTGTTCGGCCACCAGGCGGGCGTACATCAGTTCGTTAGGCAGGCCGGCGCCAAAACCGATGGAGTAGGTCTTGGTCTCTACTCCCAGGTCAGCCAAGATGGCCACCACGGCACTGGAATCGAGGCCACCGGAGAGAAAGGCGCCGACCGGGCCGTCGACGACCAGTCGTTTGCGGACCGCGTCGTAGGTCAGCTCCCGCATCCGCTCGATGTAAAACTCTTCGTCATGGTCGCTAATGTTCTCCTGCAGGTCCCAGTACTGTTGCTGGGGGCCCAGGCCATCTCGCGTCCATTTTACATAGTGACCGGGCAGCAGTTCCCGTACTCCGCGGAACATGGTCTCTTCACCGGGCAGGAAGGAGAAGACCAGCAGTCGATTCAAGGCCTCGGGATTGGCATCGCACTGGAACTGGTCGTCGGCAAGGAAGGCCTTGATCTCGGAGGCGAACAAAATCGTCTCTGGAAACTGGGTGCAGTAGTAGAGGGGGGGTTCGCCCAGGGCGTCGCGGGCCAGCAGCAACTCTTCTCCGCTTACGACGGCCAGTGTGAAGGCGCCGTCGAGGCGCGTAAAACAGTCGGTCCCTTCGAGCATGTACCAGTTGGCGACGACCTGGGCCGGGTCCTGGCCGCTGAACTTGATCCCCTGCTCTGCCAGTTCTGCTGCCAGCTGCTGTTGGTTAAACAGGTAACCGTCCAGGACGCAGGTAACCTTGCCGTCACGGCTGGTGGCGACGTGGTAATCGGGGTATCCCAGGTCAGCACGTTCGCTGTTACAGCCGAGTCCGATCCTGGGGTTGGACCAGGTGGCCTGGCCGCTGGGGCCCCGGTGCTTGAGGCGGTCGAGCATTTGGTCGACCAGCTGGTCGTTGCCAATTCCGCAGTAGCCGCAGATAGATCCCATCAGTTTAATGTCTCGCCGTTATTTTTCCCTTGGATACTTAATCTATCACACATCAGCCTGGGGTGCGCTTGCTGCGCCTTGGACGCGGGTGCCAATCAAGCAGGTGACCGTACCAATGATCAGCACCAACAGCACACCGGTTACGCTCAAGTGCGGATTCTTTACGACGGCGCCGGCCGCGTAGATCGGAGCACCCAGCAGTAGTGAAGCGAGAATTGCCACGAAGACCGCACGCCGGTCAAGTTGCTTTGCGTACAATGAGAAGATTGTCGGAATCATTGTCGATGCCCGCCAGGTTCCGTAAAACAAAAAGAGGTGGAGAATCTGCAGTCCGGGAATGAAGGCAATGCCCAAACCGGTCAGCGCCGCCACCAGCATGCTGATGCGTGCCGTCCGCACACCCTGGAGTGAGCTGGTGCCAGTTGACTGGTTGCTGTCGTCGATCCCGGCCAGGTCAACGGCTGCCAGCGACGAGACGGCGCAGAGGACTGAGTCGAGCGTCGAGCCAAGACCGGAGAGTAGCATGATGCAAAATGGCAGCGTCATCATCGGTAGCAGGTTAAAGACGGTGAGTGGTCCAATCAACTGGCTTTGTTCCGGTCGGTTCCAGCTGTTGGGATCCAGTCCGGCAGCTACGAAACCGAGCAAGGAGAGTGTGATTGGCACGATGGCAAACAACACGGCCCCCAGGGTAAATGCTTTGATCAGATCGCGTTGGGAACGCATGCAGTAGGCTCGTTGCCAGTGCATTTGGTCGCCGATGGGGCCGGCCAGCAGTCCCACGGTGACTGGGATTCCAAAGGAATAGGCAATCCAGGGATCAAACAGGTTGCCGAATTGGCCACTCTTGCCGCCCAGTCCATCGATGACGGTTTGCAGTCCGCCCGCGTGGCTCACGACCATTGGCACGGTCACCAGGGCAATCCCGAGAATGAGTCCCATTTGCAGTACGTCGGTGATGATTGACGCGCGCACGCCACCGAGCACGGAATAGGCCAGCGTGATGCTGACCAGGATCAGGGCGACCAGGTGAAAGTCCAGTCCGGTCACTTGTTCGATCAATTTCGAGCCGGCCAGGATTTGGACGGCGAAGGAGCAGATTTGCAGCCCCAGGAACTGGATTAAATAGAGAACATGGACGGCCCGCCCATGACGCTGGTGGATAAATTGTGGCAGCGTGAATCCGTTGGGGAGTACTTTGCGGATGCGTAGTGCCAGCGGAGCGAAGAGCAGCAGTGCGGCAATATTAGGTACCAGGAACCAGCCGAAGCCGGCAATTCCCTGGTCGAATGCTTTTTGCGATGAAATAAAGAGTGCTGGAGCCCAAATCCAGGAGGCAGCAATGGACATTGCTCCGGCCAGCGGTCCGATGTTACGACCGGCCAGCAGGAACTCGGCATGATCTTTACGCCGTCGCCTGGTAAAGACAAAGCTGAGCGTAATCAGGGTGGCACCGTAGCCGACTAGCAGCAGCAGACCTTGGCTTGAATTGAACACCTGCATAGGGACGCCTGCTGAACGTTTAAGCGGTTACGGCTTGAGATGCTCTTGAAAATACTTGCGCCGCGCTTCCCAGTAATAAGCATCACTGTTGCCCGTGAAGATATGATCTTGCTCGGGCAACAGGATCAGGTCATAGGGTTTGTTGGCCCGAATCAGGGCGTCGACCAGTTTAATGGTAGCCGAGACTGGTACGCCTCGATCGCTGGTCCCATGCACTAGCAGGAGTTTTCCTTGCAGTTGACCGGCCAACCTGGTGTTGGAGGCTAAATCGTAAGCTTCCTTATTTTTCTGGGGTGGTCCCAGGTAGTATTCGCTGACGGTGTCGTCCAGGTCGACCAGCGGTGCGGAAGCGACTCCGACGTGGTAGACGTCGGCGGCTGTCAGCAAGGCGCGAATGGTCATGTAACCACCGTAGGAATGTCCAAAGACGCCGACTCGGCTGGTATCCATGTAGGGTCGCTGGGCGGCCAGTTGTTTCAGGGCGTTGACATGTTCAGCGATTTCATAGTTCCCGCGTTTCCCGTAGCCAAAATCCAGGAACGCTTTCCCGCGCCCGGGCGTACCGGGACCGTCGACCATGAAGACGATGAATCCCAGTTGGGACAATGCCCGTGCCGAGCGGGCTTCCCACTTGTTGGCCAGGAACGTCTGCGGCACGCTCGTTAGTTGCGGACCGCCGTAGATGCCTTCCAGGACCGGGTATTTTTTCTGGGGATCAAAATCGTTTGGCTTGTAGATGACGCCATGCAGGATGGTTTTGCCGTCGGTCGCTTTGACCTGGAAGGATTCTGGTGGTCGCCAGCCCAGTTTCTTGAGTCCTTCGATGTCGGCTTGGGCGAGGGTTTGCAATGTTTTCCCGTCGGTACTCTTGAGTTTCACTACCGGAGGCTGGGCGATGGTGCAGTGGGTATCGACGAAGTATTTTTGGGAAGGAGACAGGCTGACGTCGTGATGCCCGGCCGTCTGGGTCAGTTGTTGAAAGTCCTGGCCGTTGAGTCGGACGCGACAGAGGTGTTGATCGTAGGGGCGTTGGGGATTGCAGTGGGCTTTGCAGTAGACCCAGCCGCCGGCTTCATCAACCGAGATGACTTCGTTGATGGGGAAGGAGCCGGTTGTCAGGCGTTGGATGAGTTTTCCGGTGAGGTCGTAGAGGTACAGGTGACTCCAGCCATCGCGCTCGGACATCCAGATAAAACGCTGGCCGTCGGCGAGTGGGAAAAAGCAATAATCTTGTTGCCAGTAGGGAATAAAGGTCTTTTGGGTTTCGGTCAGGATAATCCGTGAGGCGCCGGTGGTTGTATTGGCTGCCATCAGTTGCGATGTCTTGACGTCACGGGCGTTGCGCAAGAAGAACAATTCTGATCCGCTGGGGTGCCAGCCCAGGATACTAATGCGGGGGGCCTCGATTGCCGAGGCCGGGGCGGGTCCGACATTCAGCTGTACTTTTTCTTGGGTCAAGATATCGATCACGTAGAGTTCATGCAGTGGCCACTGCATGCCGGCTCGTCGATGCGTGATTAGCTCAACGTTTTCTCGCGGTGTCAGCCAATGGACGATGGGCGCCTTGGGTACCAGTCGCCGGTCGACTTTCTTGACGGCCAGTTTAAGGCTGTTAGGTGACCACTGGCCGCCGGGACCCTGGCGGGCCGAGATCGTCCAGTCATAGTTGCGATTTCCGTCGGAGGTGATTTCCATGGTCTGGCCAACGGCTGTGGATCGTACCCAGATATTTTGGTTCCGGGTAAATGCAATCCACTGGCTGTCAGGGGAGAGAATTTCACGGGGACTGGCGTTGCCGGGTGCATCAGTGCGGCGATCGGTGGCTGGTTCCCTGCTGGCCATG
>JAYGDG010000059.1:0-6382 GCA_046583015.1 Pirellulaceae bacterium
ATTTTATCGTTGCAGTTGATCTCGGTTGCAACTCGCGCAATCGGTTCACGGCGGGGTTTGCGGAAAAGTCGGTTAAAGACCATCGCCGCGCTGCGTGATGTCACCATGCAGAACAGGATGAGAAAGGCGACAAGTACCAGGATGGGCAAGGTGATCGGATTCAAACTGTCCTTCATGCGATCACTCCCTCAAGTCCTAACGTGGCAACAACTCGTAGCGATTATAGCGTTCTGCGAACCGGCCATGGTAGATCCTGTTTTAAAAGACGAAACAATTAGCCCTGCTGGCGATGGCCAAACCAGCAATCTTCAAGTTATGCTTGATTAACCAGAGCCTTTAGATCTGGTATGATTGGTAACTGGCTACTTTGGAATCAACGATTAAGCGACTCCTCTACAAGGAAATCAATCCATGCTCCGTCACACCAGCCTACTAACCATGAGTTTACTGGCACTCGCGTTGCTTACCTGCCCTGCAACCACAGGATGGGGACAGGATGGTCAGCAAGAAGAAGCTCACCAGCTGGTACCGACAGCTGCCGAGCAGTTTTGCGTGGATGATCGTGCCATCAATTTACGGCTGTCACAATTTGGCGGTCGGTTGATTGACACCAGCAAGACAACGCCGATCGAAGAGCTGATCCAACAACTGAAAACCGAGCGCTGTCAGCTTACCCTGCCAAAGATCAAAACCTCGGCTATGTCACCGAGCCAGTTGTATGCCAAGGTCAAGGAGAGCGTGGTGGTGATTGGTGGTCTGTATAAGTGCAACAAGTGCAGTAAGTGGCATGCCAACGGGGCGACCGGTTTTGTTATCTCCTCAACCGGGGCCATATTGACCAATCACCACGTAGTCAATAGCAAGAACAAAGTCACCCTGGTTGCCATGACTGCCAAGGGAGAAGTTCTTCCCGTTACCAAGGTGCTTGCTGCCAACGAAGATATCGACCTGGCGATCCTGCAGGTCGAGGGCAAAGTTCCCCCCCCGCTGCCGATCGCTCTTTCCCCGGAAGCAGCTCCGATTGGATCGCGGGTCAGTGTCATCAGCCACCCTGCCGGACAGTACTACACTTACACAGCCGGTATGGTCTCTCGCTACGTCAAAAGCCGGCTCAAGAATGGGGCCATGGTCGACTTTGTTTCGATCACGGCAGACTACGCACGTGGCTCCAGTGGCGGCCCGGTCCTCAATGACCGCGGAGAAGTGATCGGGATCGTCAAGAGTACTCAACCGATCTTTTACCGGATGATCGAGGGCAAAGGTGAAAACTTGCAGATGGTGGTCAAGCTTTGCATCCCATCCGCCAGCATCTTGAAACTGATCAAGCAGCAGTAGCGGTACAGGGTCCTCAACCCTCGCGCAAGTCAGAGATCGACCGGGCAAACCCCTTGATCGTGTTATCTGCCAGGTGTACTTTGCCTGCCTCGGCAGCAATCCGGATGCCCGTTCGCTGCAAGGCTTCTCGTGTTTCCTCGATCACGTTGTCGGTAATGCGAACTTCCTTGGTCTTGCCATTAATATCGATGGCAATCCCACCGTCGGCACCACTGTTTGTAATCTGATTGTGTTCCAGGGTGTTGCGATTGGCCCAAAAATCCTGTCCCCGGGTATCGTTACGGAATAAGACACCAACCTTACCACTGTTAAGGACCTTGTTATGCCGCATCACGTTGTCCGTATCACAGTGGCCAATGGAAATCCCGTAATCCCGATTCCCATCGATCGTGTTTCCCTCGGCCAGGCCAAACTTCACTCCCCAACACCAAAAAATCCCGATCCGGTTGCGCTCCAGCTTGTTATTTCGCAAAACAGGACGCTGCGCACCAGAACCCGGATGAACTCCTAAACCGGCGTTGTCGTGACTATGGCAATTCTCGACAACGATATCATGACAGATCTGGAAACTGATGCCGTCTCCGTTGTAATTACGAGAGGTCACTTTCCGCATCGTGTAACGATTGCAGTCCTGCAAGAAAATACCGCCACCGTAATTGCCGTTGAGATTTTCGCTGTTCTTGCGGTCACCATCAAGCGTGATATTCTCGATAAGCACGTCAGAGGTGTACTCGCTCGTCAAGAGCGGGAAAACAGCCGAAGCGGTCGGTTTTCCTGTCAGCCAGAGGTTTTTACGAATCCCGTCATTGAGTTTGAATCGATTCCCTGATCGAGCAACCAGGGTCCGTTTGATCACCTCGGTACTGCCGTTATGAGGATTCTTAGTTCGCAAGACAATGCCATCGCCGACCTGAAACCCCTTGGCATCCTGCAAGGAAATCTCCTGGTCATACCAGTCTGAATCAGCCGAGAGAGCCACTTGTCGTGACGGTATCTTGGTGATGATCGAATCGAGACCACTTCCCAGCAGCCGAATTCGTGACGGCAGGTGGACGGCGTTGCGGAAAATATACTTGCCCGGCAAAATCCGTACGGTACCACCACCCATGCGCGCCATGTAATCCACGGCGGCTTGGATCACCTTGTCATCGTGTCCAACCAGGTCCCCTTTTTTCTGACCAACTGTGAGGGTCAACCGTTTCTCCCAGTCCGGTTCAAACCGCTGATCGCCATCGGTCGCCCGGGGATTTCTCACCCGTGGGGGTTCTTCTCCACGAACCAGCTTCTGAAAACCAGTTCCTGCCACCAGGCCCGCTGTCAAACCAACAAATGCACGACGATTGACCGGTTGCCTATTCACAATCAAATCTCCTTCGGAAGGTCTGATAAAACGTTCCAGCTACCAAAACACCCTGGCACAATATCTCTCGGGCAAGGACGCCACGCTGTGCGCTCAGCTGACTTCGCTTATTTTGACACAATCCACTGGCAATTGCATCCCATTTCAATGAAATCAGCCCGCTGAGTAACCGGGCCATGGCAGTAGCCTGCCAGCGAGCTTTAGAGCAAACTAGGAACTTGGCTCACGGATGGTCACGGTCGCCCCGATGGCAATCGACCCGCCTTGGAGTACGCGACCATAGACACCGCCACGCATTTCGGGCGTTAACGCTTCCTTGAGACGAGGATGAATCGCCTCCATCACGGCACACGGATCGGTTTCCCCGATAACCTGGACCACCACCTCACCAATCTCGATTGTTTGCTCCAGCAAGTGGCTGAGCCTGTTGCAATCGACCAGCACGTTGGCGCGACGCGTGTACCAGGGGTAATCCACCCCGATTTCTTCCACTACTTCTTCCCATTGGCGACTGGAGAGCAACGTGATACCCCGATGGGTTGGTGTGGGGACATCTCCCTCGACACCACCATCGGTTACCACTTGGAGAGACTCCAACTCCTGCATGACCGCTCCCACGCCAGTGCGAACCGCCAGTCCGCTAACCTTTCCAACAATCGTCGTATCCAGCGGGCTCTCCTTACATGCGATGTCACGTCACCGTTTTCAGTGATCCTCGGCCATCGCTTCCGTAATATTCACCACATGGTCTCGCACAGCGCGATAAGCCCCGAGTGATGAAGTAAAAGCGAGATTTACGTACGGCTCCATCCTATCTTGGCTCAGATCCTTGATGTGACTATCGCGGAGATTCTTGACCCGTTCGGTAATCTCCGTCGCCAGCGTACTGGCAGCGGGAGGGATTTCCTTCAGTCGCCGTTCGTAACCGGCGCAAACAAGATCCAGGTACTCGGCAACCGAATCGTGAAGCTCACCGAGTTCTACCCGCTGCTTCTGGTTGAAACGATGTCCCTGCTCTCCCAATCTGAGTTGGAATTTCTGGACACTAGCAAGACAATCACTGATCGATTCATATTCGTCAGCCATCCGCAATTGCTGACGCCCCTCTTCAATCACCCGATGGGGCACGTTTCCGGCAAGCAGGTTTGTCATGAAATTGACAAATTCGTCCTGCATCGTGTCAAGATCCTCTTCCAGTTGAAACAGCTGTTCGACCCGTTTTGGATCGGGATCATCTTCACCGACTGATTGTTTCAACCAGCCCATCATTTTCTGGCAACCGTTTGCCATTCGCAACACTTCCACACGTGATTGTTCAATGCCAACCACTGGTGTCTCGAGCATACGTATATCGAGATTCGTCAAACGAGGCTTTTCCTTGTCCAGTCGTTCCGGCACGAATCGTGTAAGCAAACCCACAAGCAAATGCGCGAAGGGCAAGAACAGCAGCGTGTTGGCGATATTAAAAATGGAATGTGTGGCCGCGATGGCAGCGGTTGTCTCGGGATAGGTTGCAACACCTTCGGCAGTCCTTACCACTTGAGAGACATCAGCATTGATTACCCAGGGAACAAACTGCACGTAGGCAAAGAAAATCGTGCCTATCCACAAGACGCCTATCATGTTGAACACCACGTGAAAATACGCAGCGCGGCGCGCGTTGGTGTTTGCCCCGATAGAAGCAAGCAAAGCCGTAATCGTAGTACCGATGTTTTCACCCAAAACCAGTGCAGCGGCCGTTGGATAATTAATGACACCGGTAAGCGCCAAGGCAATAGTGATACCCAACGTGGCAGAGGACGACTGGACCATGACGGTCAGGATGCAACCGGTCAGCATGCACTGTATCATGCCAACGACCGTGGTGGCACTAAAGCGACCAAACCATGCTTCGAAAGTAGGCAACTCCTTGATATGCGAACAGGCATCCTTCATTAATTCCAGCCCGAAAAAAACCATCCCAATGCCCATGATGGCCATGGCGATATAGCGCACGCGATCGCCCTTGGAAAACAAATAAGCAAAGGCCGCCAGGCCCAGGATCGGAAGCCCGTATTTGCCAATCTTGAGGACGAGAATCCAGCCCGTGATCGTGGTGCCAATGTTGGCACCCATGATCACCCCGGCCGCTTGGGTCAATGTCATCAAGCTGCTGTTGACAAACCCCACCACCATGACGGTGGTGATAGAACTTGATTGGACCAGGCAAGTAACGCCCAGGCCTACGATGGTCGCCAGGATACGATTGTTCGTGGCAATACTAATCATCCGCCGCAAGCTGGCGCCAGCCACGGCCTGCATGCCCTCGGACATATATTTCATGCCGAGCAAAAAAATACCAAGCCCGCCAATAATTCCAAAAACCATCTTCCCTACAAGTTCTTGATCCATTCCTGCGTTCCTTCTCCATTCTTTCTCTCGGTAAACCCCATTGTTTACCCCTTATTCTTACCTGTCTGGTTAAGCCGTCAGATTCTAACAAACGGCTTTAGTTTATCAACAGCGTTTCAAGATCGCGGGTTCTCACCATTGCCAGGACACCATCAACACCCTCAACCCGAGGTCCCCGAAAACTAAGATCCTCGAATCTCGTCTGCTGCCAAAGGTCACTTTATCTCTGCCCATGGCCTCTAAATGAAAAGCCCGTCATGACATACGACTGAAGTCTCTAGCGACCACGGCAAAACCGAGAATCGACGCGGGATTTATGGGCTTGAGCAGGCCGATATGGTATGCTAGGAATGTCCTTTTCAGGGGTTAACGAAGCGGCCTGCCAGGCCTGGTTGATAAGGGTAAGCATATGTTGTCGATTGCCGGCTCCCAACACAAAACACGCTTCTGTGACGGTCTCTCGAGACGGTCATTCCTGCAGCTTGGCAGCCTGGCTATGGGTGGAATTTCACTTCCACAGTTACTGCAAGCGGAAGCCCAGGCAGGCATCGGCAGTTCCCATAAATCGGTCATCATGGTCTTTCTCTCCGGTGGACCACCCCACCAGGATATGTTTGACCTGAAACCGGAAGCCCCGGCGGAAATCCGCGGCGAGTTCAAACCCATTTCAACCGCCGTACCGGGCATTCAAATCGGTGAACTCCTTCCGCAACTGGCCAAACGGATGGACCGGCTGGCCATCATCCGGTCACTGGTCGGATCGATCGGACACCATGCGGCCTTCCAGTGCCTGACCGGACAATCCTCCACCAATCAACCCGCCGGTGGCTGGCCCTCCTTTGGCTCAGTCGTCTCCAAGCTGCAGGGCCCGGTCGTTGCCGGCACTCCCCCCTTCATGAGCTTGACGCCGAAGATGAAAGGTGCCGGCTGGGCCGATCCTGGACAAGCCGGTTTCGCGGGTGGTGCCCACGCACCGTTCGTCCCCAACGCCGATGGCCAGGGCAACCTGACGCTGCAGGGAATCAGCCTGCCCCACCTGCGTGATCGCAGCCAGTTGTTGACCCGCCTGGATCGATTTCGCAAGCAGGCCGAACAAATTGAATCACTCGAAGGGGTGGATGCCTTTACACAACAGGCACTCGGTATCCTGACTTCCAGTAAACTGGCAAACGCACTCGACCTGGAACAGGAAGATCCTGCCGTTCGTGACCGTTACGGACGTGGCCCCGATGCCCCCGCGGGATACGGTGACGCAGGACCACTCAAGAACGATTACCTGCTGGCCGCCCGGCGACT
>JAYGDG010000291.1:0-2681 GCA_046583015.1 Pirellulaceae bacterium
AATTCAAACGTGGCTGTGACCAGTCCGTTCGAGAAACTGACCATATCACCATCGGCGATGCTGGCAGCCTGAAGACTCAAGGTGCTCGGCGTGCTGGCACTACTAGGTGTTACACCACTGCCGGATGTAGTCACCGTGTAACCA
Source organism: Pirellulaceae bacterium (assembly GCA_046583015.1). Taxonomy (GTDB): domain Bacteria; phylum Planctomycetota; class Planctomycetia; order Pirellulales; family Pirellulaceae; genus JAZADA01. The sequence continues at coordinate 145 of JAYGDG010000291.1, forward strand.
TCACCATCCAGATCGTCACCAAAGCTGGCCACGTTCGTGATAGAAATATTGTTGGGCGCCCCGGCAATACTGACTTCGTAGTTGGTACCAAGCAACAACTTGCCGCCCTCAACCGGCTGGACAAACATGCCAAGATTCGCGTCGTTAATAGCGGTTGCCACCGTTTGAGCAATCTCTGCCGCTGTCTGACCGATGGCAACGCTAATGGCCGTCGCATCGGGATTCACGCCACCGGCTGTCTCAAATTCAAAGATTTCGCTGCGCGTCCCCTTGGTAATAACAAATTGCTCACCGTCAACCATCGCGGTGGCATCACCAGCAATTTCGACGATTAGGGACTGACCTTCGGAATCACGATCCAGGCGTTCTCCCAGCCAAAGCGTCTGACTGGGATCATCCGGCACCATGTGGATCGCGGCATCACTGTCACTCAACACGGGATAAGAATTCTGGGGAGGTTGTCCCAGTCCATCTGCAGCATCCCCATAATCCAGGTTGACGGAACCGAGTTCGATCGTGAACTTCGTTTCACCGGACAACTGGTTAGCCTTGAGCGGATTAGCAGCCCGGTCTTCGATCTCAGTGATATAATTTGGATTTGCCACATCAAAGGCTACCTGCCAGCTCTGATCGATCCGCAAGTCGGACGTTTCCGGAGCAAACAAGCGATTGATATCGCTAATGTCTTGCACACCGACGAGCGTGATATTGGCGCCACCCGCGGCCCACGCTTCCACACCTGTTAGAATCGTATCTTGCTCAATCGCGTCGAGCATCGCCACGGCGATTTGTCGATCATCAAACTGTAAATCGGAAAGTTTCTGGAAGTGCTCCGTAAGATTGATGCCGACAGCTGCCGGCACACCCGCTTCACCCAGCTTCACCAGGTGCGTATTGGACGCATTTAAATTATGGGCAGTTGTTGAGTTATCGATCCGTACAATTGCTGAACCCACCTCGTGTACCGGGTCCAGATTCAATCCAGCGCTCTTGATGGCCAGCACGATCTGGTTTGCCAGGTGTGCCACGCTGCTGGAGTTATTGAAGTCGATTCGCACATTGGACAAGTCGGCACTTGCGTCAACGTCAGTATTGTTGAGTTCAAAGACGACTGCCGCACCGCCCCCAACAATAATACTAAAGGTCTCTGCATCTTCAATTTCAGTTGGGACTCCTGCCACGGTTGGAATCTGCAGGCTCAGTTCCGGTTGCACTCCTGGCTGACCAGCGCTGGTCAAACGGGTGTCCATGGGATCGGTCGTCAGCTGATGATTAACATTACCACCGACGAAAATTCTACCTTCACCCAGATGAATCGGTTGCAATCCCAAGTCGCTGGCGATCAGCTCGTTCACAATAGCATCCGCAATATCTTCATTCGTGTCCGCCTGATCGATCGCAATGCGGATGTTGCCAGCAGTCGTATCGGCCGGATCGTCGGCGTCAAATTCAAACGTAACAAGCTGGCTGCCATCATCCACCGAGAAATAGCCGCCCTCGGCAACTCCACCCGACTGACCTGACTGGACCAGATGAGGTGAATTCAAAGTCAGCTGGTGTGTCTGCAAGCTGCCCAGGTGAACACTACCCTCACCGAGATTGACCGGTGAAAGTCCCAGGCTGTGAGTCGGATCGGCCAGGTTCGTGCGAATCAATTCCGCAACATCGTTCTGGGTGTCAACGCCAGGACTAAACGAAATCAAGATGTTGTTGATGCCACCGGGATGATTCGATTGTCCATCACTGTCGAACTCAAAAACAACTTCCGGATTCGTTCCATCACGGACCGTGAAGTACTCGCCATCTTCGATACCACCGGCACCGGCACCAGCTTCATCGACCTGGATCTGCAGTGTTTGCGGAACGCTGATGACGTAGCCGTATTCGAATTCATGTGTCGTCTGATTCCCTGCCAGGTCAGTGATGTTAAATCGGTCACCGTCGGTGACGGCATCCCAATGTGGTGCTACCAGCGACCACTGATCTCGATTGATGAAATTGATCGTGTAAATGCTGTCTTGGGGCCAGATGCCAGCCAGTGGCGTCAAGCGAATCGTATCGTTGTTGCCGTTATAGCTGAACGAGTAATCGACGTTATCTTCTAGTAGCTGTCCGTTGCGACGAACAGTTACCTGGGCCGTCGTGACCGAGGTATCTTCAATGCCAATACCCTCGTGGGCTGCGGCCAGTTGCTCACCATCGTTGAGTCGAATATCGAAATAGGGTACGACGGCGTCCGCCGCGAGGCTAATCACCGTGTTGCCGCTGTTCTGGTCTTGACCATCCGCATCATTATCAGTTGGGTACGTCATCACCACGACTGGTCCCGAGTTATCGACACGGTCCAGGGCACCACGATCAATAAAGTTCGCGCTGCCTAAACCACCAGGTGACTCCGTGTTCGGATCATCATGACGGATCTGGCCGGCAACATCCGTTCTCGGCGCCAGGATCGGCGACGGTGCGATATCTAACGGTGCCTTAACCAGGTTAAATTCAAAACGCTCTTGCAACGAGCCAGATCGGAAGAGCACACG
>JAYGDG010000296.1:0-9050 GCA_046583015.1 Pirellulaceae bacterium
GATCCGGTGCTGAAGCGACTTACTTATTGGGGACTCATTACCTCAAACAGAGTCATCCCCTGCGGGGAGCGATGTATTTCCGGCGGCTGCAGCAAAAATCGCATCACCGCCGCCATTACGAGCCGATGCTAAACATCCAACTGGCGACTTGCTGGGCACTGGCGGGTTTGCCAACACGAGCTGAAGAGGCGCTCGTGCAACTCAAAAGAGAGTACCCGGATGTTCAATTGAGTGTCGCGGGAAAACGTCAGAGTCTCTTTCGTCAGCCAGCTCAGGCCTTGAACTGGTTAGCCGATCAAATCGGTCCGTTTTCTCTGGAAGTTGTCAGCAACAGCTGGCCCTTGTTCCGTGGGAACAGCCAGCGAAATCAGATGAGCAGCGGGAAGGTCCCATACCTGGATAGCCCCCAGTGGAAAATCAGTCAGTCCATCGAATACCTCGACAAGCAAATCTCCGAGATCCGATCCAATACGCTCGAAAAACGCTTCCCCTTGTTACCGAGCATGCAACCTTTGGTCGTAAATGAGACGATTCTCTTTCGCACTCCCACCGAGCTGGTTGCCGTGGCAAGGAAAACTGGCGAGATGCTTTGGAAAGCGCCCTTTGATGATGCCTTGCGACACCTGGTCCGTCACAACAAGCAACCACTCGATGAAGCACAACAGCAAAGTCTGACCCGTGGATTGCAACGGCGACTCTGGAATAACCCGACGTTCGGTACGATGAGTAGCGACAGCCATCAGGTCTATAGCGTCGAGGGACTGGGGTTCGGAGATGTCCAAATTCAACAACGGCTTGTCATCATGACCGATGGTACACAACGCCTCGATCCCGGCTACTTGAAGTCCTACAACACGCTGGTCGCTTACGATCTGGAGAGTGGCAAGGCGCTCTGGGAAGTCGGCGGGGCTCAAAACCGCCTGGCCAATCCCCTCGCCGGCTACTTTTTTCTCGGACCACCGCTCCCATTCGGCGGACGTTTGTACGTCATCGGCCTGGAAAACCAGCAAACTCGCTTGTTGGAACTGGATGCCAAGAACGGCGCAGTCGTCTGGCAAATCACCCTGGCAGACAGAAATTTGACCGAGGATCTCCAGTCCAAGATGCGACAAACCCCGTTTGTTCTGCCGCAAAACCGACAATTCAAGAGTGGAGCGACACCTTCGAGTTCGGAAGGTATTCTTGTCTGTCCCATCTCGGACAGTAGTTTTGTTGCGGTCAACCTGACGACACGTTCCCTGTTGTGGATGTACGACGCTGCGAATCAGGAAACGTATGCCAATCAACGGATGATCAATCCCTGGCAAGCGCCCTTTGGCGGAACGATTCCCGTTGAAGAACCACAAACATGGACCGATACTTCGGTCACGATCAGTGGTGATCGGGTTATCCTGACACCTCAGTTTTCCGAAAAAATCCTCTGCCTGGATTTATCAACCGGTGCACTACAATGGTCGTTGCCCAGGGGAGATGGCCTCTACATTGCCGGCATCGCCGCCGATCATGTCATCATTGTTGGTCGCAGTCATTTAAGTGCCGTTCGCCTGGCCGATGGCTCAAATATCTGGCCCGAACAATATATCGAATTTCCAGCCGGTGCCATTCCCAGTGGACGGGGCTACTTGTCGCCAGGGAAATTCCACCTGCCGTTGACGACCGCTGAAGTTGCCGTGTTCGATCTGCAGAAAGGGCATTTAGAAGCTCGCTCACATTCACCAACTGGAATCATTCCCGGGAATCTCGTGAACTGTGATGATTTCGTCATTTCGCAGAGTGCCACAGGCATTTACCGCTTCACTTCCATTTCAAGTCAACACCAGATCCTGACAGATCAACTCAAGAACCAGTCAGGAGATGCCCGCTTACTGGCCCAAAGCGGAGAGATCCTGCTCTACGCCGGACGCGTTCTTGAAGCGGTAGAGAACTTGCGTAAATCACAAGACCTGAAACCGGACGCAAATACCTCCCGGTTACTGGCTGCGGCAATTGTCGAAGGCCTGCGGATTGATGACCAGACTTTTCTCGAGATTGCACAGGAGCTGGGACCAGAGCTGGCGAAAGGCCAGCAGGACGCCAGTTTCCTGCGGCAACTAATCCGTATTTACCAGCGCAGTGATGAACACCTCAAAGCGTTTGACAGTTGCCTGCGACTGATTAAAACCTCTAGCGACTTACAAAAACTGGAGGATATCGCCGGCACTCGCCGAGTACGTCGGGACCGCTGGCTCGCAGCCCGCATCAAGGAAATCTGGCAAGCAGCAGATCAGCCGACTCAACAGGCAATCCTCGAAAAACTGCAACCCCTACTGGCTGAGATAAAACTGCCCCACGCCCTGAGCCTGTTTGGGGAGCTACCGATTGTCGCTGACCTTCAACTAAAAGCTGCCCAAGCTGCCTTGCAGCAGCGTGACCTGGTGATTGCCGAAAACCTGCTGCAACGCGTCTGGAAAACCGGCAAGCCCCCACAGCAACGTCTGGCTGCTGCTCAACTGGCACGGCTGTATCAGCAGGCAGGCAGGCATGGAGTGGCCGCAAAAATCTACCGGTTGATTGCCAAAGAGTATCGAGACGAACCGGTCATCGATGGGAAAACTGGGGCACAATTGGTTGCTGCTCTGACCGACGAGGACCTGGTAAAGCGGTGGCTGGACGGCGATCTTAAGTGGCCCAAAAAAACCCCGCAGCAAACGGAAACCAAGAAATCCCACTCCACGCGTTACCGACTTCCGGTAACCATTCGGCAGACGGCCGGACAGCTTAACTCGGCAATCAATGTTGACGTTGATTCCCAAGGCAGAACCTTGACTGCTCTCAACGGCAATGGCAAACAACTTTGGCAAATAAAGCTCGCTACGCCAAAAGTTTCAATGCCGTTCATGGGACCTGCCTACAACCACATCCAGGGCCAGCTCGACGGCAACTTGTTTTTCACCTGGCTGGGAAACCGGGTCTGTGCCATCGATGGTCTGAGTCCCTCGGGCAAATTACTTTGGGATAATCCCACCTGGTCCAACTCGCATGTGATGGCAGCCCGTATGCCACGACCGATTTTCAGGGGGCAACGGTTGGCCTGGCAGCAAAATAGACTCAAGGCTGCCGAGGCGATCCCCATTGTTGTTTGCTCAACCTGTGTCTGCTACCAGAAAGACAACCAGCTGCTGGCCGTAGACCGATTCACCGGAAAAACCCTCTGGTCTCGGGATGGACTTAGTGCCAAGAGTGACCTTTTCGGGGACGATCAATACCTCTTTGTCACGTCACCCGATTCTAGCCACGCCGCGGTCTTCAATATTCTCGACGGAGACCAGCTGGGTACGCGTGAACTACCGAAACAAAAAGACCGCATGATCACACTGGGACGCCAAATCTTGACTTGGACCAGTAACCCGCAAGCCGCCAGTTGGACACTCTATGACCCCTGGTCTCAAAAACTCGTCTGGAAACGTTCTTTTAACCCAGTCACGAAACCAACGCTTGTCAATCCTCAAACCGTTGCCACCTTGGATCCCCAAGGTCAATTCGTGGTGCAACGCGTCGCCGATGGGAAACTCCTTCTCGAGGGTTCGATCCCGAAACCGAAGGCCTTCAACGACATCGCGGTCCTGGAAGATAGCAGTCAGTTTTTCCTGGCCGTCAACAAGGAAGACGCCCAGGCCAACTTTATCCCCACGTCCAGTAACAATGGACGCCTTGTCGTTAATGGAAAACTGCATGCCTTTGACCGTTCTTCCAAGAAACTGAACTGGACAGCAGAAATCGGGCCCCAGCTATTGACGCTCGACCAAAGCCGCAATTTTCCCGTACTGGTATTTTCAGTTCAGACCAGAAAACAAACCGGGCCCGGCAAGTACACCTCTGCGGCAGAGGTTCATTGCCTGGACAAGCGGACCGGTAAAACCATCTACAAGAAGTCCAACACGTATTCCAATCAACTGGTCGGCGTGGAAGCAAAACCAACTCAACAGCTGGTCGAGCTAAGATTCCGATCAACCCTGGTTCAACTAAAATACGGCGACCAGCCAGTCGCTACCAGCAAAGAAAAAGAACCAGGGCCGAACAACCCACCTCAGGGCAAGGGTGACAAGCAACCGACCAAACCTCCGACCGCTGCCGAGGAAACACCGGCAGATCGCTTAAAAAACCTCTTTCGACGCCTCGGAACTCCCTCTCCTCCAACTGCGCCTGCTCCTGCAAAACCGGACCCATTTCGCTAAAAACAGGGGCTTTTCGCTCGAAACGGGTTTCTTGGCTGCCTAAACCCTGTCGGAACAGTAAAGAAAAAGTTTTATTTCTATTGCTGGGGTCCTTATACTGCACCAAGGTGCATTCGCGTCACAAGCATCTGCATGTAAAGGCGATATGGCACCAACTACTGCAGAACGGTGCCCACCCGATGTCCAACAATCTTCAGGACTGGATCGGAACAGAACTTGAAGGCGGCCGCTATCAGGTCGTTGACAAACTCGGAGAGGGGGGAATGGGGACGGTCTATCGTGCCCTCGACAAAGAGCAGGCCCTCGATGTTGTAATCAAGACACCACATCGCGATCTTCTGCAAGGTGATACGTTCACAAAACGATTTCACCGCGAGATGCGATCGTTAGCCCATCTCACGCACCCCAACATTGTTGCAGTCACGAGCATTGGCTCTCACCATGGAGTGCCGTTTGCCGTCATGAAACACCTCGCTGGTGGCGACTTGGAAGACCAGCGCCCGGTTGACGAAACAGGCAACGTCCTCCCGTACGATCCCAGCCAGTTGGGCAGCTGGCTACCTAAGATCTCGCAAGCGCTCGACTTTGTTCACCAAAAGGGATATGTCCATCGTGACATTAAACCCTCGAACATCTTGTTTGACTCACAAGGCACGCCCCACATCAGTGATTTTGGTGTCGTCAAACTCACCATGGAAGTGAATGAAGAATTACACGAGGAATCATTGACAGGCCAGGACCATTTGGTCGGCACGGTTACCTACATGGCCCCGGAAATCTTATTATCGAACGAAGCCGACAGCCAGTCAGACCAGTATTCCCTGGCACTCACCGTCTATGAGTTGCTCGCTGGCGAATTACCGTTCCCGGAATCAAAATCGCTGGCGGCCTCGTTGGAACACCTGATCCAACCGATTCCACCTCTCCGCGACACAAACGCTTCGGTCAGTCCAGAGTTAGCCGCCGCCCTGCACCGAGCCTTGCAGCGGGATCCTGATCAACGATATCCCAGTTGCGGAACCTTTTCCAAAGCGTTACTGGCTACAACTGTAAGTCCTGAAACAAGCCAGGCCGTGCGGGCGGCAATTGGTTCCAGTCCTCTTGCTGACGAAGCACGCTTAACCTGCCCCGCCTGCCAGGTTCAGCTGAAAATCACTGCACGCTTCGCAGGACAAAGCATTCACTGCCCACAATGCCGCAGCACCTTGCAGATCGCCAAGGACTTGAGCCGTCTGAAGATCCAGAAAACCTCTTCAGACGACACTCAGTTGATCTCAAAGAAAAAGACGGCCAGCATCCCTAAGCCCAAATCATCGAAAACAGCAACCCCGCCATCGAGTAGCGCTGATTCAACCCCACCGCAGCCAGAAGCCAAGGCTACCACCGCGCAGACCAAGTCTAGTGACGTCAAGGAACGTTCCCGCTTAACACTTAGTGGTCACCAGGAGCCCGTTTTAGCCGTCGCTTTCAGCCCTGATGCAAAGCGTTTAGTGTCAGCCAGCATGGACCATAGCGTCAAAATCTGGGATCCAACCAATGGACGTGAATTACTTTCCCTGGACGGTCATACGCAAGCCGTCACAAGCGTCCGTTTTGCTCCGGACAACAAGACCGTTGCCTCGGCCAGCCATGATCGCAGTGTGAAATTTTGGGATGCGGATTCCGGGAAAGAGACGGCTAGTTTTCCCAATCAGGATCACCTCGTCGAGTGCATCGATTACAGCCCGGATGGCCAGCAGATCGCCTCCACGAACGGCAATACCATTCGAATCTGGGAAGTGGCAACCGGTAAAGATGTTCAAGTTCTCACCGGCCATACCGACAGCGTTACTTACGTCGCTTTTAATCAATCCGGGTCGCTACTCGCTTCAGCCAGCAAGGACAAGACGGTCCGTATTTGGGACTGTGAACATGGTACGCTGATCGTCACCCTGGAAGGTCACGAAGATGTCGTCAATTGCGTTGGGTTCAGTCCGGATGATCAGCAAGTGGTTTCCGCAAGTGCGGACCAAACTACTCGCATTTGGAGTTTAGCAGGTGAAGAAGAATTCACACTCAAAAGCAAGAACGAACTGATTTACACCGTTTGCTTCAGTCCCGATGGGCGCCGCGTTGTTTCCGCGGGCAGTCCACTCGTTGGCAAGCATGGAACGGTGAGAATCTGGGATCCGCATACCGGTCAATTGGTGGGGGCACTGAAACACACCAACGTGATGGGACTGGCTTTCAGCCCAGATTCAAAACGTCTGGCATCCGGAAATTCAGATGGTACGGTTAAAGTCTACACGGAACAGGTACTGACACTGCTGGGTGATACACGCTGGCTCACGAGTGTCGCTTTCAGTGCCGATGGATCACAGCTGGCATCTGCCGGCGGATACGAAGACAATACCGTCAAGATCTGGGATGCTCAATCGGGTCGCGAACTGCTGACACTACAGGGGCACAGCGAATCCATTTGGAGCGTGAGTTTTAGTCCTGACGGAAAATGCCTGGCTTCCGCCAGTCCCGATCGAACGGTGCGCATCTGGGACACCAGCGATGGCAGCGAACTTTTTGTCTTAAGTGGTCATAACCACTGTGTTTCGCACGTAACTTACCGGCCAGACGGTCGACAGATCGCCTCTGCCAGTCTCGATCATACGATTCGTTTATGGGACCCCGCGACGGGCCAGCAAATGATGGTCCTGAAGGGACATGACGGATCGGTCAACGGCCTCGCTTATTCGCATGACGGCAGCATGCTCGCATCCGCAGGCTCCGATATGACCATCCGGCTGTGGGATTCCGAGAGTGGACAGCCACAGGGCGAGCTCAGTGGACACCTCGATCGTGTTAATAGTGTCAGTTTTAGCCCCCAGGGCGATGTGTTAGCATCTGCAGGAGGTACTGCCGACAAGACGATTATCCTTTGGGATCTGCAAACACGAGAACCGGTTGCTAAACTCCACGGGCATCAACGAGCCGTGATGAGTGTCAACTTCAGCCCTGATGGACTCAAACTGGCTTCTGCCAGTGACGACCGCACCGTTAAAGTATGGGATCACGCGGAACAGAATACACTGCTCACGCTGGAAGGCCACACTAGAACAGTGCGTAGTGTCACCTTCAGCCCTGACGGCAAACGACTGGCTTCGGCCAGTGGCGATAAGACTGTCAGATTATGGGACGCGGCCACCGGTGAAACTGCGCTAACACTACAAGGTTCGCGAGAAGGACAAGCTGGCCAGGACCCGGCCAACAAAGAAGAAAGCCTGGTCACGCTGGAAGGCAAGCAAACCCGGTTGCTGACCGGCCATACGAGTTTCGTCAACTGCATTGCTTTCAGCCCAGACGGAAAACAAATCGCTTCGGGCGGCGGTTATGACGACCACTCTATCAGAATCTGGGATCCCCTTAGCGGTAACCTAATAAACACTTTCACCGGTCACGAAGATGCGGTCTGGAGTCTCTGTTACTCCCCCCTCGGAACGGTGATCGCTTCAACCGGCCCCGATCAGACCATCAGAATTTGGGATCTCAAAGAAGCGAAACAAGTGATGGTAATCAAGGGGCACGACGACGAAATCAATAGTCTCGACTTTAGTCCCGACGGCAGTCGCCTAGTCACGGGTAGCGACGACAAAAGCGCTCGAGTTTGGGTTCTCGACGGTGGTACTGAACTACTGAAACTTGAGGGCCATACCGACTTTGTCAACTCGGTACGCTTCAGTCCGGATGGGACCCGTATAGCATCCGCGGGTGGCCTAGACGACCAATCTGTCAAGATTTGGGACGCGCTCACCGGCCAGGAAGTTTTCTCCCTGGAGGGCCATGACAACAGTGTCACCTGCTTGAGTTTTCACGCCACTGGCAAATGGCTGGCCAGCGGTAGTGAAGATCGAACCATTCACGTCTGGGACGTCGTGACAGGAAAACTTGTGGTAGTTCTAAAAGGTCATCGGGGAAGTGTAAACAGTTTGAGTTTCAGTCCTCGCGGCAAATGGCTACTCTCAGGCAGTAGCGACAAAACTGCCCAACTGTGGAATCTCGCTACGCAAAAGTCAGACGTGACGCTCGAGGGACATACCAAGGGAATCCGCTCTGCTACGTTTGGGCCCAAGGGCAAAGTCATGGCTACCTCCAGCGGAGACGCAACCATTCGACTCTGGAAAATTATTACCCACAAGTCGAATGAATAGCCGTCACTTTAGTCACCATCGATTCTCTCAATTCGTACCGCTGACATCACTGGGAAGCCTCTCACGGCACTGCTATAATCACAACACGCGAAAACCGTCACACTAGCAGCACATGGAATCACTCGCATGAACATGCAAACCTCCTCCGGAAGATTTGCTGGCATCAACACGCGTGCGATGCGAATGCTGCTAACGGTCCTGTTGGCTCTTGGTGCAACCGGCTGCAATCGATCTGGCGAGGAAACCGATCCACAGAAGAATTTCAATCATAGTTCCGGGCCAGCGACGTTTGCTAATGCGAAACTTAATACCGCAGACTCCGTCGCACTGCTGGAAATTTCCAGCCTCGGCCAAGTGCATCGGCAACTGTTCAGTTTCTATGACCAGTTCATAGCCCAGGACCAGACCACTGAAGCAACACTCCAGCAATTTATGGAAATCGGCAAGAGTGCTTTCGGGTTTAATCCGCGTGACTTGGCTGGAGTAGAGAAGGCCAGTGGCATCAATTTCTCTCAGCCAGTCAGTTGTAGTCTCAGGATCAGGCCCCAAACGGAACCGGGAGATCCGTTAGCCGCCCTCACAATTGCCATCCATGTCCCGATTTCAGACGCGGCCAAAGCCCACAAGCTCATCGGTAACCTGGCGAGACTTGGCG
>JAYGDG010000305.1:0-5206 GCA_046583015.1 Pirellulaceae bacterium
CTGAGCAGATTGCGGTACTTGAATTGTTGGTTGCGATCCCGTTCGACTAGTTCGACTCGTTCGACGGCCGCTCCACGACTATCAAAGTAAACCACAATCAATGACTTTGATTGTGGGTCGAGCGAACCGAGTGAATGCCGCAGGCGAGGTTGTTTGGCAACCGCTGCGGGTTGCTGTTGGGGCGGATTGGCGGGCTGTTTTTGAGCCTGGTCCTGGGGTTGTTTTTGATCCGCCTGGTCCTGGTTGTCTGCAGCAGCGTCTTTCTTGGCACCTTGTTGTTGCTGTTGATTCGCGGGTTCCGGAGGTGGCGGAAAGAGCTCTTTATTGATACGGAAGTAGACAATCAGGATCATCCACGACAGGGCGACGAACAAGATCAACCGTCTGATTTCCACTGCCGTGTTGCCTTGTTTGCGGAGCCTAGAAACAAACCCGGAATGTGCGGATTCACTGGAATGATAGTGTCCAGCACAAACTATGATAACCTATAGGCTGGTTCCGGGTCACGCCCCCTGAGATGAAGAACCAAGGCGATTCTCTTCTGCAGAAGAATTCTCCTAGCGCCCTTCGCGCAGTCGATCCCCGAGGAAGTCTTCCAGGTCGGGAATTGCATAGATTTTCTTTACGGTCGCTTCCAGATCATATTCAACGCGGCGAAATTCGAGTTGGTCGTTTTCCAGAACCACGTAAGATGCAGCGGATTGGCCATCTCGAGGCTGGCCGACACTACCAACGTTAATGAGCACTTTTTCCTGGTCCAGTTGGTAAGTCTGCTTGAGATCGTCAGGCGAGAAGAACTTCAAGTGCTCGGTGAAGACGCCAGGTATGTGCGTGTGGCCCTGAAAACAGGTTTGGTGCACCAGGGCAAAGATCTTTTCCATCTTGGTGGAGTTGTGAATATCTTCCGGAAAGACATATTCATTGAGCGGGTTGCGAGCTGAACCATGAACGTACATGACGTTTTCTTCCGGGAAATTCCTGCACCAGGGGAGTTCGGCAAGAAAGTTCCAGCGTTTGAGCGTGGCTGCTGAGTCACTGGACCCGGTCTCTAATTGCTGGCGTGTCCAGAAAATCGCTTTTTGAGCGCCGCTGCTGAAACCCTCCGGATCAAACAGCGCTGCCTGATCATGATTACCCAGGATACAAGCATCGAAGGATAAAGCTCGATCGATGCAATCCAGTGGATTGGGGCCATAACCGATGATGTCCCCCAGGCAGTGGATGACAGTGATCCCCTGCGTTTTTATATCTTCCAGAACCGCATCCAACGCTTCCAGATTTCCATGAATATCGCTTAAGATGGCGCGTTTCAAGCTATGCTACCTTCGTTTTACCGACCTTGTTTCAGTCGGTTCCCGAGCATGTCATCGAGACTGGGGATATTGTAGATTTTTTCAGCGGTTACGTTGAAGGGATAGTCGATGCGACGGAACGAGATGACTTTCGCTTCGTCGTCGAGAATCACGTAACAGGCACGAGGATCTTCATCCCGTGGTTGACCGACTGAACCGACGTTGCACATTATTTTTTCGTCGGTCAGTGAATACTCGTAATCGAAATCTTTTGGCTCCATAAAATCAGGTCCCATGCGAAAGATCCCTGGTATGTGAGTATGGCCTTGAAAGGCATAGTGCGAAATGCGCCCAAACAGGTCGTTCATTTTTGCCATGTTATAGACGTCCTCGGGGAACACGTATTCGTTGGTCGGTTCGCGAGCGCTGCCATGAACGAAGAGATATTCGCCTTCTTCGTGGGATCGAGGTAACTCTCCCAGGAAATCATCCCAGCGTTGGTTTCCCTGCTCCGCCTGGTTAGTTGATCTCTCTAACTGATCCCGCGTCCAGAAAATCGCCTGCAAGGCAACCGGATTAAATCCATCTGGATCAAACAGGACGGCTTGGTCATGGTTGCCCAGGATTGTGATGCGAGCGATTTCCATGACGGTGTCCAGACATTCGCGCGGATTGGGACCATAGCCAATGATATCGCCGAGACAGAGGATCTCGTCGATATTTTGTTGCTCAATATCGGCCAGCACCGCCTCGAGTGCTTCCCAATTACCGTGGATGTCACTTATCAGGGCTCGTCTCACCTGAAATGCCTTTCCCAGTTTTCATGGGGCAAGAACAAGATGAATAATATATTATAGCAAAACCAGCGAACTCCGTTCGCCTCTGCGTTGTACGGATGCCAACTGGGAAGTCTAGGACGCCTTTTTGCGCTGGTCAAGGCAGGTTGTCCACTTGCTCCTCTGCGACGCATCTGGCAAGGTGGACCTGGGGATACGGCTTGTGCCCTTTCAGGATAGCCAGTGTTTGTTGACTTGACGGATGCTGCGGAGCTCGTAGAGAGTTTTCCAGCGATGCCCGACACGTCCCCGTCCCAAATTGTGAACAGGTTTTAGAGGTAGCTCAGCGTGCGTATTTTGGCATTGGAAACGAGCAACAACGAGACATCGGTGGCTCTCTTAGAGGCGGGCTGCCTGGTGCGAGAGAGTCGGCTTAGCTCTGAACGGAGAGTGGCCCAGGCTTTGGTTCCATCGATCCAGGATGAATTGACCCTGGCTGGTTGGAAGTCCAGTGATGTGCAACTGGTTGCAGTGAGCCAGGGGCCTGGTTCGTTCACAGGCTTACGGGTCGGAATTACCACGGCTAAGACTCTGGCCTATGTATTGCAGGTTCCAGTTATCGGAGTCAATACACTGGAAGTCATTGCCTTTCAGGCATATTATCCGTTAGACGCTGCGGACCAGGGGCCGTTTGTTGAGTCGGGCCGACCGCTGGCGGTTGTCATGAATGCTCACCGTGGTCAGTTTTTTGCCGCTGAATTTACTGTGCTGGCAGGGCAACAGTGTAAGACAGTTGAACCCACTCACCTGGTTACTCAGGAGCAATGGGTGCAACAGTTGGAACCTGGTCTTGTCCTCTCGGGACCAGGTCTGTCCTTGGTCGAAGACTCGTTGCCGTCGACAGTGCTGGCGATTGAAGCAAGTCGCCGTTTGCCGCGTGCGGCAGCGGTTGCCCGGCTTGTCCAGGCCAAGTTGCCGTCGGTAACATTGCCCACCGCTGACCTGAACCATCAGATCTTTTCGTTATGCCCCGAGTACTACCGTCATAGCGCGGCCGAAGAGAAGCGTCTCGCGAGTCCAGACACTTAGAACTCAGCGAGCGTTTCCCGAGCCGCCGAGATGGTTGCTTCAATGTCTGCCTGCTGGTGGCATGTCGAAATGAATAACGCTTCGTATTGACTGCATGGCCAGTAGCATCCTCGTTGCAACATTCCCCAAAAGAACTTGGCGAATTGTTCCGTGTTAGACTGGCTTGCCTGCTGCCAGCTATTGACCGGTTGCTCGTTGAAGAACAGGGTTAACATGCTGCCCACACGTTGCACGTGGGCAGGAAGACCCGCTGCTGCGGTTGCGGCCGTTAATCCCTCGGCCAACTGCTCTCCGCGCTGGTCTAATTGCTCGTAGGGGTCTTCAGCCTTGAGGATCGTTAAGGTGGCAATGCCGGCAGCGGTTGCCAGTGGATTACCACTTAAAGTACCCGCTTGAAATACCTTTCCGACTGGCAGCACATGATCCATGATGTCACGGCGCCCTCCGTAGGCACCGATGGGCATCCCGCCACCAACGATTTTTCCCAGGGTCGTTAAATCTGGGGTGATACCGAAGCGTTCTTGAGCACCACCGTAGGCAACACGGAAGCCGGTCATGACTTCGTCAAAAATGAGCAGGGTACCGTGCTCTGCAGTTTGGTGCCGGAGGGCCTTGAGGAAATCTTCAGTCGGGATGACGCATCCCATATTTCCCACCACCGGTTCCATGATCACGGCAGCAATTTGTGAGCCGTGCTGGACGAATGTCTCTGCCAGTTGCTGGCAGTCATTGTATTCCAGGATTAGCGTGTCTTGACTGGTGCCGGAGGTTACGCCGGGAGAATTCGGAACCGACAGGGTCGCTGCGCTGCTGCCAGCGGCGACCAGCAGACTGTCAACGTGCCCATGGTAATTTCCGGAAAACTTAACCACCAGGTCGCGGCCCGTGTAGCCCCGAGCGAGCCGGATGGCACTCATGGTCGCTTCGGTTCCGGAGTTGACCAGTCGCACTTTTTCCACAGAGGGTACGGCCTCAATGATCAGTTCGGCCAGTGTATTTTCGGCACGCGTGGGAGCTCCGTAACTGGTTCCACGGTCGACCGCTTTATGCAAAGCTGCCGTGACCGCAGGATGAGCATGCCCCAAGATCATCGGTCCCCACGATCCGATGTAGTCCAGGTATCGATTGCCGTCTACATCGTAGAGGTGGGCACCTTCAGCACGGTCAATCACAAGCGGGTGTTTTCCCACAGCACCAAATGCTCGTGCCGGACTGTTGACCCCCCCGGGCATGAGTTGCTGGGCTGCTTCAAACAACACGCGACTTTTTTCAATGTTCATAAGTCATCCATCTTGAGAAACCAGGGGGAGAGTTCGATCCACGTTGCTTAACTTCGGTTTGCCGTTATTTTTCCCGCAGAACACTCTTCTATCGGAGACAGGTTTATCAGGACAGCCAGTGAGCCACTTCCTTGGCCCAATACGTGATCAGGATGTCCGCGCCGGCACGATGCATTGCTGTCAGAGACTCACAGACGATCGTCTTCTCATCGATCCATCCTCTCTCTGCCGCTGCCTTTACCATGCTGTATTCTCCGGACACGTTGTAAGTTGCCAGGGGGATTCCTGGAAACGTGTCCCGCACCTGTCGCACGATATCCAAGTAGGCTAATGCCGGTTTGACCATGATCAAGTCGGCACCTTCTGCCAGATCCAACTCGACTTCACGCAACGCCTGTCCGGCCAGGGCAGCAGGGTCCATTTGATAAGATCGTCGATCACCGAATTGCGGTGTGCTTTCCGCGGCATCACGGAATGGCCCATAGAACGAACTGGCGTATTTGGCCGCGTAGCTCATTACAGGTAAGTGATTAAATCCGGCTTCATCCAGGGCATTACGAATGGCTTCCACCATACCATCCATCATCCCGCTGGGAGCGATCATATCGGATCCCGCTTGAGCATGGCTGACTGCCTGCTGACCCAGCAGCGCGAGGGTTGCATCATTGTCAACATCAACACCTCCGGCAGTTTCATGGAGCAGGCCACAATGTCCATGATCTGTATATTCACAAAAACAAACATCGGTGATCACTAGTAACTCGGGAAC
>JAYGDG010000318.1:0-2529 GCA_046583015.1 Pirellulaceae bacterium
CCAGGAGCAAAAGCGACAGGTTCCAGCAATTCGCGCTCTCTGGGATCGGGGAGATCCGTCACCCACATATATTTATCGCCGTGGAGACTATCAGCAAATCGGACGCCTGGTTGGCCCGGGTGTCCCTTCTGCCCTGACCGATGGAAAGACACCGTTCCAGGCTACCCCCCCCTGGCCCGGTGCCAGCCAGACGGGTCGCCGCCTGGCCCTGGCCAAGTGGCTGGTCGATCCAGAACATCCTTTAACCGCCCGCGTGATGGTCAATCGAATCTGGAAACACCATTTTGGCGAGGGCATCGTTCGCAGCCTCGACAACTTTGGTGAATTGGGAACGCGTCCCACGCATCCTCAATTACTTGACTGGCTGGCAAGCGAGTTCATTGAGCATGGCTGGAGCATCAAGCAGATGCATAGGCTAATGATGACGTCCCGTACCTATCGGCAGAAATCCCAGGTCAGCGAACAGCTCGCCGAACTGGATCCGGAAAATCAGTGGCTCTCGCGCATGCAACTGCGGCGCCTCGATGCAGAAGAAGTACGAGATACCCTGATTCACCTGGGCGGCAAACTGAACGAATCTCATTTTGGACAACCAGATCCGGTGAACGTTGCCAAAGATGGCCTGGTGACGGCCATTGCCCAGCAGGGAGCCTGGCGGCGCAGCATCTACTTGCGGCAGCGGCGCAAGGAAATGCCCACGCTCCTGGAAACCTTTGACTTGCCCCAGATGAACCCAGCCTGCCAAATTCGCTCCAATTCAACGGTCCCTCAACAAGCACTCTACCTGATGAACAACAGTACGATTCGGCAACTGAGTGCATCATTTGCCCAGCGTGTGGCCGCCGAAGCGACGGGCATGGAAGAACAAATTCAATGGATTTACCAGACGGCACTAAGCCGACCGGCAACCGCCCATGAATTGGAGTTGGGTCGCAGCACCCTGGTCCAGCTTGAAGAAAAATGGGGCGAGTACTTGAAAACAGAGAACAAGTCGACACTTGACGCCTCCCAAATGGCCCTAAAAACCTACTGTCATACGCTGATGAATTCAGCTGCCTTCCTCTACATAGACTGACGTTTAGTGCGCGGCAAAAACGCCACGATTTGATATAATGACTGATATGCCATCAACACCGATCAATCGACGGAATTTCTTCCATCGCGTCTCCGATGGTTTGCAGGGAGCTGCCCTGGCCTACCTGGCAACACAAGAGTTGACCGGACGCCAAACGATCCAGGCAGCCGATCATGGCCCCTCCGCACCGCGCCGCATCTATGACTTGCGTCCCCAACCACCTCATTTTGAACCCCAGGCAAAAGCGGTCATCCAGTTATTCATGAATGGCGGCCCCAGCCAGGTCGACCTGTTCGATCCCAAGCCGATGCTGGACAAACATCACGGGGAGCCTTACTTCGACAAGATCGCCGAGGATGTCTCCTCGCCGGAGTCCGCTGGTGGCCTGCTGAGATCACCCTTCAAGTTCAAACAGCATGGCGACAGTGGTACCTGGGTCTCCGATGCCCTGCCCCACATCGCTGAACATGTCGACGATATCGCGGTCGTCCGATCGATGTTTAACAACCACCCCAATCACGAGCCGGCCCTCTTCAAAATCCACTCTGGGCGACTGTTACCCGGTCGTCCCGCCATCGGAGCCTGGGTCACCTATGGACTCGGCAATATCAACCAAAACCTGCCCGCCTATGTCGTCTTGGACGACCCGCTCGGCTTACCGGTCAACACGGTCCAAAGCTGGCAATCGGGGTTCCTGCCGCCGGTCTACCAGGGTACCCGACTGCGAGCCACCGGGTCTCCCATATTGAACTTGAAACCAAGTGAAGAAGAGCCCAGTGAGATCGTCCAACTGCAGCGCAACTTACTGCGACAACTGGACCAGCTTCACCGCGGCCAACGACCGGGCCGTTTAGAGTTGGATGCTCGCATCAATAGCTACGAACTGGCGGCCCGCATGCAGCTCAAAGCGACCGAGGCCTTAGACCTCAACCAAGAAACCCAACAGACGCTCGATGCTTACGGTGTAGGAAAGAAGACTACCGATTCCTACGCCAGACGCTGCCTGATGGCTCGACGGCTGGTCGAACGTGGAGTCCGCTACATTCAGCTCTTCATCAACGGGCAAATCTGGGATAGCCACAACAATTTGCAGTCTTCGATTACCACGGCAGCCGGTCGCACGGACCAGCCAGTCGCTGCCCTGCTGGCCGATCTCAAGCAGCGCGGCCTGCTGGATGAAACGCTGGTGATCTGGGGCGGTGAATTTGGTCGACTGCCGCTCGCGCAACTGCGTGACAAGAACAATGTCAAATCAGCCGGCCGTGATCATGGGCCACGCGGGTTTTCCCTCTGGATGGCCGGTGGTGGCATCAAGCCAGGCATCACCTACGGAAACACTGATGAAATCGGTTTCGCAGCGGTTGAGAATCGTGTCAGCATTGCCGACTGGCATGCGACTATTCTCCACCAGTTGGGCCTGCATCATGAAGAGCTCTTCTTCGAGCGCAATGGCC
>JAYGDG010000419.1:0-9240 GCA_046583015.1 Pirellulaceae bacterium
CTGCCTGCTCAAATTCCTCCCAAGGCTTCCAGGAACGAGGGGCATCTTGTCTCAACAGTCTACTGGAAAGCGTGGCATGATTTGTTCGACTGATCCTAATCCGGGTAGCCTTTGCAGGACGTTGGGGAAGGATATTCGCCAGGCGCCGATCCCGCCAGCCAGCAGCCGGTAAGTGGGTTGTTTCCTGTGGGTATTGAACCAGTTGAACAGGCTCCTGCTGCTCTTGACCGACGGTCTCTGTAACCGGTTGCACCGCTTGAACCGGGACCCAGCGAAACTCTCCAGCTGGCGGGGCGATCCGGTAGTACATGTCAGCTGTCTCAGGTGATTGTCCGGGAACTGGCCGTTTCTCAATAATCTCGACTAATTCGCCTTCGTTTAAACGGACTTGCCACTGGTCATCGGGAGCCGCCGGTAATTGGCTGTCAATCCAAGAGGTCACATCGCTGCGCAATACGCGTCCGATATCGTCCTGCTCGGTCAGTTCAACATCGCTAGCCAGTACCCAACTCGAAGCCTGCTGAGGTGGTCGGATTGCCAGGAATCCATTGGCCTCCCGCTGGTAGACTTCAACCATTGTTCCACGCCTTAACTGGCCACAGGAATAGAATTGTGTTCCCGGGCCAGCTCGAAATGCTGCCAAATCAACCACCACTTGGGCCCGGTAGGGCACTGGTGGCGCTGCCATCAGTGTCAACGAAAGTATGCAGGTAAGCAGGAAACACGTAAGAATCGAAACGCGATAGCGAGCCATGAGTCAAACCGATTGGTTGAGCAGGATGAGGGGGGGAGACGAGGAGGTCGGTCTTGTACTACAAGACGTCCATCGACTCAAGATCGAAACCGCTTAATGACAGTTGCTAGCAGCCCTAAACACTTATTTAAAAGTGATGCCCAGGGCGGGGACCGCGATCGGTGCGGGTAAGAATTTCTGGTCCCTGTTCGGTCATCAGGATCGTATGTTCGAATTGTGCCGACGGCAGGCCATCGCGTGTGCGGACGGTCCAGCCATCTTTAGGATCGAGTATCGTGGCCTGGTGTCCGACATTGATCATGGGTTCGACCGTAAAGCAAGTCCCGGGCAGCAGTCTGACTTTTTGTGACCCGGGGGTTGGGTGATGTGGTATGGAAGGTTCCTGGTGGAATTTTTCCCCGAGTCCATGTCCCACGTATTCTCGAACAACTCCGAAGCCGTAGCGATTGGCTTCCGCGGCAATGGCTACACCAATCGCATAAACCGTTCCTTCTGATTTACAGGCGGCGATTCCAAGGTTGAGGCAATCGAAAGCACATTGCGTTACTTTCCGCACCTGGTCGCTCACCTCACCGATCAGGAAGGTCTCTGACTGGTCACCATGCCAGCCATCAACGATGCTAGTAATGTCGACATTCACCAGGTCACCTTCCTGCAGCGTATAGTCGCCGGGAATTCCATGGCAGATCACCTCGTTGACGCTGGTGCAACAGCTCTTGGGGAACCCCTGGTAACCGAGAGGTGCCGGCACATGGCCATGATCGAGCGTATATTCATAGACCAGGCCGTCAATTTCACCGGTTGTCACTCCCACCTTGATGGAGTCGCGAATGTAATCCATCAGTTGGGCATTGAATTGCCCGGCAGCGCGCATTTTCTCACGCTGATTGAGATTCAACTGGATACTTGAGCGTCTGCCACGAAGCATAACAACCGTTTCAATTTTGATACCGCATGGACCGCTTCAGCGCGGTGTGTAAAAACTGCCAGCGGGCCAGTCCAGCCCACCAAAGTCGTTAACTGTTGCAAGTCTAGCATGCCCTCAAGTGGCTGAGTATGCCTGAACCACAAAAGGGTTGAGCCCAAACTCACGTCGACTCGGTTTGCCAGAAGAACGCTTAGTCAGTAGAATCGCGGATTGTCACAAGCCATGGCTGTGGCGATGGTAGCTGACGATAGCATTACAAACGTAATGGTCGCCAGCGAGCGAAAAACCTAACAAATCCAGGACGCTGGAAGCTAATGCCCAAGTACAATCCTGCCGAAATCGAGCCGAAATGGCAGTCTTATTGGGATCAGCACGCCACCTTTGCGACTGCTGAACTGCCGACGTCCGAGAAACTCTATGTGCTCGACATGTTTCCCTACCCCAGTGGTGATGGTCTGCACGTAGGGCATCCGGAGGGATACACGGCAACCGACATTCTTTGTCGCTTTGAACGGATGCGTGGCAAGTGTGTTCTGCATCCGATGGGGTTTGATTCTTTTGGTTTGCCTGCCGAAGAGCATGCGATTCGTACCAATACACCCCCACGCGAATCGACAGAGAAGAACATAGCAACGTTTACGCGGCAATTGAAGATGCTCGGTTTCAGTTACGACTGGAGCCGTGTACTGGCGACCACCGATATCGAGTACTTTCGCTGGACACAGTGGATCTTCCTGGTCCTTCACGATACCTGGTACGATCCGGCACAATGTTGTGGACGGCCTCTCTCGGAATTGCCCATTCCGGAAGACATCCAGGAGCAAGGATCCAGGGCAGTAAGACTTTACCAGGACGAACATCGACTGGCCTACCAGGCGGATGCACTGGTCAACTGGTGCCCGGCCCTGGGCACGGTGCTGGCCAATGAAGAAGTGATTGACGGCAAGAGCGAACGGGGGGACCACCCGGTTCAGCGGATTCCCTTGCGGCAATGGATGTTGCGCATCACGGCCTACGCCGACCGACTGGCCGCAGACCTGGAAACACTGGACTGGTCGGACGGCATCAAGAAATTGCAACGCGACTGGATCGGACGCAGTACGGGAGCAGAAGTCGACTTTTACATTGGCGACATCGAAGACCATCCCCAATGGCAAGCGGCACGTAATACCAGCGGGTTACCTCGCAAGGCGGACGACCAGGTGTTACGAGTTTATACAACCCGCCCCGACACACTCTTCGGGGCAACTTACATGGTCATTGCCCCGGAACACCCGTTCGTCGAGCGTTTGACGACCCCTCAGCAACAGCAGGCTGTCCAGCAGTATCGTGAGCAGGCCGCTGCCAAGAGCGACCGTGAGCGAACCGAGGACAACAAGCAGAAAAGTGGTGTGTTTACTGGATCTTGTGCCATGAACCCGGTCACTGGCCAGCCGGTGCCAGTCTGGGTTGCCGACTACGTGCTCATCAGCTACGGCACGGGGGCGATCATGGCCGTACCGGCTCACGACACCCGGGACTTTGAATTTGCGGTCCTCTACGAGTTGCCCATCGTGGCGGTCGTTGATCCTGGTGAGGCAGCTGACATCGACCGCCAGGCGGTGCTGGCCGGATCCGCCTGCTACAGCCAAACCGGAACTGCTTGTAACTCCGGTTCCTATGACGGCCTCGAGACCGACCGCTTCAAAGAACAGATCACGGAAGATCTACAGCAGCAGGGCATGGGGCAGGCAGCGGTCAATTATAAACTGCGGGACTGGCTCTTTAGCCGGCAGCGTTTCTGGGGTGAACCATTTCCTATTCTTCATGAACTGGACGAAGAAGGAAATCCTTCGGGATTAACCCGCGCACTGGATCCGTCAGACCTGCCACTCGACTTACCTCACCTTAGTGACTACAAACCGCACGGGCGAGCGGAACCACCGCTGGGTAAAGCACCAGACGAGTGGCTTTACCCGGTCATTGATGGCCAGCGGTATCGACGCGAAACCAATACGATGCCGCAGTGGGCTGGATCTTGCTGGTACTACCTCCGCTTCATCGACCCGCAAAATCAAGAACAATTCGTTGACCCGGAGAAAGAACAGGCCTGGATGCCGATCGATCTCTACCTGGGTGGTGCGGAACACGCGGTGTTGCATCTGCTCTATGCGCGATTCTGGCACAAGGTTCTCTATGACCGTGGTCACGTGAGTCACCCGGAACCATTCCAGCGTCTCGTCAACCAGGGCATGATCCTGGGAGAAATGGAATTCACCGGCTTTCAAGACTCCGCTGGTAATTACCTCAGCGCCAGCCAGGTCAGTCGTAACCAAGAGGGCCAGCACGTCGACGGCGAGACATCGCAACCGGTGCAGGAAGTGAAACTGGAACCGAAGCTGGTGGAGAAGCAAGGGGATATCTTTGTCCTCCAGGACAACGCGGATATCCGTGTCGAAAGCCGCGCCTTCAAGATGTCCAAGAGTCGTGGCAATGTCGTCAATCCGGATGACGTCGTCGATAATTACGGAGCGGATACATTACGGCTCTACGAGATGTTCATGGGACCGCTAGAGGCAAGTAAGCCGTGGAACATGTCGGGAGTCAGCGGCGTGCGCAATTTCCTCGACCGCTCCTGGCGAATGATCGTTGATGACCGGGCAGAATCCCTGGAGTTACATGAAGCTGTTCAGCAGATCGACTGTGGCGATGAACAAAATCGCATCCTGCACCGGACGATCAAGGCTGTCAGCGAAGATTTTGAAAACATGGAGTTCAACACGGCCATCGCCCGACTGATGGAATTTGTTAACCATTTCACCGGGAGCCAGACGCGTCCGCAGTCGGCCATGGAACGATTCGTCCTGCTACTGGCACCACTGGCTCCTCACCTGGGTGAAGAGCTTTGGCAAATCCTTGGTCACGACGAGAGCCTGGCCTACGAACCCTGGCCCATGTATGACGAAGCCATGACCCAGGATGACGTGCTGGAGATTCCGGTTCAAATCCAGGGGAAAGTGCGCACGAAGCTGGCAGTCCCTGCCGATACAGACCAGGCCACGCTGGAAGAAATCGCTCGCAACGACGCGAACGTGTTGCAATGGCTGGAAGGCAAAGAGATTATCAAAGTGATCGTGGTTCCCAAACGCCTGGTCAACTTCGTCGTCAAGTAACCGCCTGACAGCGTGCTGGTCTTAGCGCCGCGGTTTGTAGACCTCGGTGGCAGTTCCCAGGTAGACTTCGGCAGCACCTCCCAGCGTCTCGCTAAGCGTAGGATGCGGATGAATCAATTCGGCCACGTCCTGAACATGGCAGCCGCGTTGGATCGCCAGTACCGCTTCGGCAATCAGGTCACCGGCGCCCGCCCCCACGATCCCACAGCCGACAAGAAGATCGGTTTCGGGATCGACGAGCCAGCGTGTCAGTCCATCGGTGCGTCCTAGCGCCTGGGCGCGACCGCTGGCAGCCCACGGATAGACGGCCGGGCGAACTTTCCGTTGCTGCTGCTGGGCCTGCGTTTGCGTGAGTCCAACCCAGGCAATCTCCGGGTCGGTAAAGATAATGGCCGGTACCAGTTCGGTGGCAGCTTCTGTGGCCGTTCCTTGCAGGGCCCGCACTGCTATTTTCGCCTGGAACGACGCATGATGGGCCAGCATCGGTTCTCCACTCACGTCACCCACGGCAAGAATCGCCGCGTCGGCCGTCCGCTGGTGGTGATCAGTAACGACAAAGCCCCGGTCATCCAGACCCACCTGGGTGTTTTCCAGGCCCAGGTCTGCAGAAGCCGGGGCGCGGCCGACGGCGATCAGAACTCGATCAACCTGCTGGTCAAAGGAGCCTTCCGGGCCGGTCATCGAAACCTCCAGGTACGAGCCCGCATCTTGAATCGCATCAACCTTGGTCTCCAGCATCAACGGTGCTGTGAACAACGATTCCAACTGTCGCTGCAACACCTTAACCAGATCACGATCGACTCCTGGCAGCAAGCTGGCGGTCAATTCTGCCACGCTCACCTGGCTGCCAAGTCGCGCGTAAACGGTTCCCAATTCCAGGCCAATATAACCACCACCAATGACCAGCAGGCGTGCGGGGATCTCGGCCAGGTCAAGTGCCGTCCTGGAGTCCATCACCCGCGGAGAGTCAATGGCCAGGGCAGGCGGGCAGACGGGTCGAGAACCGGTAGCGAGGATACAGTGATCAAAAGTTAGCGACCGATCATCACCAAGAGTTTCATCACTGGACTCCAACTGGAGTGTGTGTGAGTCCTGGAATCGGCCCCGGGCCTGGATCACGCGGACCTGGCGACGCTTGGCAAGTTGTTGCAAGCCGCCGGAGAGTCGTTCAATGAGTTCTTGCTGGTGGTTGCGAATCCGTTCCAGGTCAATCTGGGGACTTCCATACTGGACTCCCCAAGTATCTGCCAGTTGGTCAACTTCACCCATGACACGCGCCAGGTGCAAGAGTGATTTACTGGGAATACAACCGCGCAGCAAACAGGTACCACCCAGTTGTTGTTCTGCTTCTACTAGAATGACGTCGAGGCCCTGATCAGCCGCTAGAAAAGCGGCCGCATAGCCCCCAGGTCCGCCACCCAAAACGACCAGCGATGTTCGCATTGATCTTAACGCGACAAGAATTCGATAATGGTGTTCACATCAACCGGCAAGCTGATGTCCGAAGCGCTTGGCAATCCCTGAACGGTCGCCCGTAACGTCTCAGCGTCAAAGGTAACCCAGTCCAGCGGTTCTCCGGATTCTTCGGTAGCCAAACGACTATACAAGTTCATTAAATTATTCCGACGACGGACCGTAATGACGTCACCGGCTCGCAACAGGTAAGAAGGCTTTGTGACCTTGATACCATTGACTTGAAAATGCCCGTGTGCGACCCCCTGCCGAGCCTGGGGCCGTGTGGAAACAAAACCTGATCGACGAATCACATTATCGAGTCGTCGCTCACAGAGCATCAACAGCAATTCGCCCGTGTTCCCCTGCTTCGATGAAACATTGCTGAAATAGCGCTGTAATTGCCGTTCCCCCAACCCGTAATAATGCTTCACCTTTTGTTTTTCATACAAAGCGGTCGCATAATTTGATCGGCGGCGCCCGCGGGTATGCATACCCGGTGGCGACTCTCGACGGTCAGCAGCCCGAACAGCACCGCTGCTCTCATAGACCATTTGGCCAAGTCGCCGATTAATACGTCCTTTAGGACCCGTTTGCCGCGCCATGTAACATCAACTCCAGAGAAAATAACTCGCCCAAAACCATGTTCCTGAGAGGAGCATGAGTCAAAGCTAACCGAAGAACCATCGGACATTTCGCCCGCTGATTCAAGCCTTCTATGATTACGCATCCCAGCCCTACTTACAAGGGGTGTTGGGACGAAACTGCCACAACGATCCAGCTCCGTGGAAACCCAAATCAGAGGGCACCAGCTGTTTCGCGGGCCAGCAACGTCGCGGGCAACTCATGAGCCGCTTCAAATGTCGACCAAAGCTGCCTGGGAAGCCCCCGAAAGGCCTGTTCCGCGCGCTGGGCATCCAGTGGCCGCTGGTTTACCTGGCGGATATAGATAGCCGTTACCTGGTTGGGATACAAGCGAGCTGCTGCGCCATAAATCTCCGGATCTCGCTCAGCTGAATCACCGACGAGAATAAACTGCCGCCCCGGAAACGCTTTGAGAATCGACTTAATCTTGCCATCTTTTCCCCGGCGCCGAATTACCGGTAAGCGACGCAACATGTGATCTCGCAACCGCAGTAAGCGAAGATGGTAACTACCTCGAGGAAATCCTGCGCCCTGGCAAAATTCGTTGAGTGGTTCAAAGAGGGGCCAGGGGCTAGAAGAAACATAGTGAAAGGAGGCACCTTCTGCTGCCCATTGGCGATAGACACTCTGCAAGTCATCCACCGGCTGAAATTCTTCCAGGAACGTATTCTCCAGCATCGACTGCAAATCATGGACCTGCGTAGTTTTCATCGTATCGTCAATATCGGAAATCACCGACACACCCGTTGACTCAATCAACTGAACCTGGCCCTGGAACCGTCGGTTGTCATTCCCGCGACTAAGCACCTCGAAATGCAGCCAGCCATCGCGAATCACTCCTTGCTCAGCAAGTCGATCGACTTGCTCATTCGAGAGGGTCAGCACACCGCGAAAATTACCATTCCGGCGTGACCTTCTCCGCAAGCGAAAAAGCTGTTCGCCGATCTGAACCCAAACTCGCTTGGCCCGTTCGGTGGCTGCCACAAAATGACGGATTCGCTGACGAAACAAATCGCTTTGAAAACAGGCCGGATCGACTTTCATGACTCGTTTGAGCAATCGCACCAGCATCCGTTTACGAATACTCGCACGCTCTGTCTCGTAGACGGTACCCCAGATCGGCACGCGCCAGGAGTCCCGGTTAGCGTGTTGCACCGCATAGGTTGGATACAACACCACGTCGTCGGTGTGACCAATATTCGTGGATTGTCTTTTTAGTCGAATCATTGTGCTCGCAACGGCAAAGCAAATTTGAACCTTATCAGCAAACTTTCGGCGGACACGCTACCAGTCCAACATACCACCTCTGAACAGCCTCGTCAGGTCTCTTCTTCCATGGTCCTGAGACAATTTTTTACCGCGCCCTGACTAGACCCTACTACCTGGGCAACTGTCAACTAGCGAACAACCAAACTGCCTTGGAATTAACACAATCCTAACGATTCAACTCACTCGACCGGGAAACTGACCGAACTGGAAGCCCCTAGCGAGAATATGGTACAATAGCAATTCCTACCAGACGCCCGACTCGCTTCCTCAGCAGACTGTTCAACGGGGTTCATCGAGACACATTTATGGCTCACTGGAAGCTGCCAACTTGGATCTTACTGGTCGCCTTTAGCCCGACCGTGGCTAACGGTCAGGCAGAGGATCTATTGCCTCCTGACCGATCGATTGCCGAAGTGGTCGATTTCTATGTAGCCCGCAACCTGCAGGAAGTACAACTCTCCGCTGCCAAGCCAGCCACTGATAGTGCATTACTGCGCCGCACGACGCTCGACCTGGTCGGTCGCATTCCCACGGTTCGTGAAGCCCAGGCTTACGTGAACAACAACGCTGCGGAGAAACGGGCCCAGCTGGTCGACCGGTTGCTGGCCTCACCCGGCTATCTCCAGCACCAGGTAAACGAACTGGGGCATCTGCTAAGTCCAGAAAATGCAACTGGCCTGCAGAAGTACTTAACGTATGCCATAGCAAACGACTCGACCTGGGATCGCATTTTCCGCGACCTGATGCTGCCGCCGATCAAGCCCGCGGAGGGACCAGAAGCCGACCGCTTTATCAAGGCGCGGATTGGCGACATCGATAAGCTGGCCAATGACACCAGTGTCCTCTTTTTCGGTGTGAATATCAGTTGCGCCAAGTGCCATGATCATCCGCTGGTTGAGCAATGGAAACAGAGTCATTTCTTTGGCATGAAGTCCTTTTTTAGTCGCACTTTTGCCAACGGAGACTTTCTCGCTGAACGTGACTATGGTGCCGTCCA
This sequence comes from Pirellulaceae bacterium, assembly GCA_046583015.1. GTDB lineage: Bacteria > Planctomycetota > Planctomycetia > Pirellulales > Pirellulaceae > JAZADA01. The sequence goes on from JAYGDG010000419.1 coordinate 9,198, forward strand.
GTTTAAAACCACCGAGGGAGAAACCAAAACAGCCCAGCTAATG
>JAYGDG010000436.1:0-4366 GCA_046583015.1 Pirellulaceae bacterium
CGCACACCGGCGGACTAAGCAACGTCGTGCATCTGCGGAAACTGTCTGGCGGGGCCAGTTGCTGATCGCGCGAATCGCTGGCTGGCATATTAATAACATCCGCTATAAACCGACGCCTGCCGGCACCCTGATTTGGACAGGCTGCGCTGGTTTCGAATTAACTGGACAGCGTGTTGTCTATCCTACAACCGTTACAGCTGACATACGTTATACAGCCTGCTTGGGACTGTTATTAAAGTGGTTTCGTCTTCAGGTGGAGTGAAGCCCCTGGAAGTAGCTCGTCGATGATGACATCGATGGATTTCCGTATGAAGTCCTCTGAGTTCATTGGCTTTAAGGGCCAATCCGATTCGCAAGCTTTTGTTTTATTCTTACTTTTGAAAGTTGGCTAATCGAAAACTGAACAATAAATTTTTTGTGCGTATGTTTATATGAATTAGCGTTTCCCAATTGAAGGAGCCTCCCAATGAGAACGCGATTAATGTTTCCCGTCTTTATGGCGGTTGGGTTAGTAGTGTTGATACTAGCCTCTACATCCAACGCTCACGCGATTGGATTCTTGAATGTTGGCCATGGGTGTGACGGCAAAACTAAATGTGATGCCAAGCCCAAAGCCAAGTGTGGTGCCGAGCCGAAATGTGCGGCCGAGCCCAAGTGTGGTGCCAAGGCTGGACACAAACGTCACCTGCAACGACGTAGCTGTGATGCCAAGCCCAAGCCCAAGTGTGGTGCCGAGCCCAAGTGTGGTGCCAAGAAGAAATGTGGTTGTAGTGCTGCTTAAGAAATCAGCAATATGCTGAACGCGTTACTGAGCAACGGGAAACGCTGAGTAATTCGTTTCACCAAACCGCACAGAAAAGCCCTTGCAATTATGCAAGGGCTTTTTTGCATGCGCGGGCGACCTAAACCGCCCTTTTTAACACTCTCCAGGCTGTCAACGGCCCCTTCGTTGCAGATCTCTACCAGCTTTCACAGGCCTCGTGTCCCCTGGTGAAAACTTGACAGGTGCCGAGTCATTGTGACAAGCTATTGGGAGGAACAGTATCTACGGTCTTATCAGCGGCCTCCAAGGCCCATTCTGAGGGACTTGGAAGAGTGCTTAGCGAGGAACATCTGATGTTGATTCACGGCAAAACGCAGCATCCTTTCGTGCCGGTAACGCCTTTGGCAGTCGGATTTTTCAGCCTCCTGTTATTGGCAGCAGCGTCACTGGTAGAGGCTCAACAGGAGGGTCCGTCCGCCACACGGTTTGAGCGGTTCTTATCGGCGGGTGAATTTGCACCTGCCCGAGCGCTGATCGACCGCGCTGCGGACCGCAAGACACGTGACCGTTTGTATGCCAGGCTGGCCACTGCTCAGGCGGTAGCCGGTTCATCGTCGGCCTCGATCAGTTCACTCAATTCAATCCGCAGTGATCTCCTCCGCGGGCAGGCGGTTGAGGCAATTGCCACGAGCCGCGGCGGCGGGAGTCAAGGTGGAGCGGCGATGGCAGACTTTGATTCTCTCATCGAGTTGATTTCCACCACGATTGCTCCCGACAGTTGGGAAGAAGTAGGTGGGGCGGGTACGATTGCAGAGTTCGCAGGAGGTGTTTATGTCAACACTTCGGGTTTGTTGCGAAAAATGCAGGTGCATCATCGTTCCGTTTTATCCGATATTCGTTCGGCAGGATTGCAGTCATTGCGGGGACAGTCGCCACAATCTAACCAGTTGCAACGAGCGAGTCCTTTACGCAAGGTTTCCCTCAATCGCCTGGAAAAGCAGATTCAGTTGCGCTGGTTGCAGGGCCTGGAACCGACCGCTGCCATGCGTCACCTGGCAGGTATTTATCAAGTCAAGTACTTGCTGGTCTATCCGGAAACAGGAGATCTTGTGATTGCTGGTCCGGCCGGACCGTGGCAACCAGCCGCGGACGGGAGAACGGTCAATGTTCAGACCGGCAAGCCAGTGCTTCAGCTGGATGATTTTGTGGTTCTGTTGCGCAATGCGTTTGGCCAGGATTCCCGATTCGGTTGTTCGATCAATCCACGACAGAAGAACCTGGCCGCGACTCGAGCTTACCTTAAGGAGACGAACGGACAGGCGATCAAATCTTCGCAACGCGGGAAGTGGCTGGCCGGTTTACGTGATGCGATGGGTAAACAGGATGTGGTGGTCTTCGGGATTGATCCCTCGACACGCGCTGCCCGCGTGCTGGTAGAAGCGGATTACCACATGAAGTTGATTGGGATGGGCCTGGAACCGGGGACTCCGGGTGTTAGCAGTTACTTGGCGAGTGTTTCGGATCCAGCGACGTCAATGAGTCTGCTGCGGTGGTGGTTTACTCTCAATTACGAAGCGGTTGAAACGACAGCCCGCAGAAACGCGTTTCAACTGCAGGGGCAAGGTGTGAAGGTGCTGAGCGAAAATGAACTGCTCACCCAGCAGGGTCAACGACTGCAAACTGGCAAAGCGGATCTGCGGACGCAACAGTTTGCCCAGTCATTTACGCAGAATTTCAAGCATTTAGCGGTTAAGTATCCGGTTTACGCGGAGTTGCAGAATATCTTCGACCTGGCGCTGATTACGGCACTGGTGCGTCACGAAGATTTGGGAGAACGGGTCGACTGGTCTGCTTCGCATTTTCGAGATACCGACAAATATCGTCTTCGTCGGTCGGTTGCACCGACCGAGGTTGAGAGCGTAATCAATCATCGTGTGTTGCGTGGCAAACAGATTATTGCCGGTGTTAGTGGCGGAGTGACGGTTGACGCCCGGCCGCTGGTGAAAACCTCTGCCATCAAACCCGATGATTACGGTCTCATGAAAGCCGCTCACCAGGATGCCGTACCGGAGCGTCTTGACCCCTACGGCTGGTGGTGGGACTAACAGGCGTTCTGCCGAGTTGTCTTAGCGAGGGAAGATCGTTCCTTCGATCCGGCCTAGCTGCAATTGGCGCTGTTGAAGACTGGCCGTGGGATCGAAGGCCAGTCTTTTCTGGACGAGTCGGGACAATTGTTGATGAGCGATTTCTCGCACATCGTTTTGAGGCCGATTCATGAGAATGAACCAAATCCGCGGACTGCTCAGCAACCAGGCAGTGACCGCTTCCGGTGTGTCACCAGTACGCGTTGTTAAGGACTGGCAAATTCGGCGAATCCGCAGGCGTTGTTCGGTCGTCATGTTCTTGGTGTTGAGTTGCTTCAGGTAGCTGATGACCGGTTGTCCCATGGCACGTAATTGCCGGTCAGCAGACTGGCGGGTGCGAAAAGCCGGGTCGGCCAGTTGTTCAATTAATCGTTGTAAGTGATCGTATTCCGGATGCCCGTGGTAACTAGCCATCCGCACTAGATTCGTTTCAACCTGCTCTGACCATAGTTCAAGTTGCCAGTCAGAACGCAACAGTTCGAGTAACGGATAAAGGTGTTTCCGACAAGGACCAGGATGAGACAACATCATTTGCCACAAGTGTTTGGCCGTGTAGGTCTGGGAGGACGGGCCTTGCGTGACGATCATTCGCAGCAGTCCCTGTTCTGGCTGATAGACTTCAACAGTGGGCCAGTCGCCGGTTGCTGTTGGATTTCGTTTCATTACCAGGCGATGGTTGTTGATTAGTTCAATCTGAACCGTTTGATTTGGATCCTGGTATTGATACTGGAACAAGGGCGTACCGCCGACGATCTTCAAGGTGACTTCTTCACGAGTCTTTTTCTTTTCATTGGTCACGGTGGCGCTGCGACTTTGCCCCTGGCGGGCGTCTCGTGTAATGATGCGCCCCTGGACCAGTTCAAAGCGGATCCAATTTAAGCGTTGTATCAAATCACTGGTATGAATTTCCTGGCTCCAGGAAACTTGCATCGGCATGATCATCATTGCGATGACCACCAACGACGATCTGAGCAATGGGCTGGGCTGGGGCAAATGCATCCACATAACTCCCTGAGACAGAGGGCGTTGAAAGGGACTTTACTAGCCTGAAAGAGCAAGTGATCTTGCCAGACGTGCGTGGGAAGTGTAGCGAAATCTCTAAAACAACTGGAGATCGATTTCTTGCCACTGCAGAGACTCCTGAGAAAACCAGAGTGATTTTCAAGTGAAGTATGCTTTTTGGCCTGTTTCTACCAGAAATCGCGGTTTTGGAGCAGTTGCTGGCAGGCTTCAGCAGGCAAGGATCGAGCCGTCTGGTGGCTTCACTAAGCGTTGCCCGCATCCAACTCAGAGGGCCACCAATCCTCTTCGGAAAGTCCCCGGGTCTGAATTTCAATCGATCCCTGGAGATTGCCGGGGAGCACGAAAAGTGCTGCCACTGATGGATGCTGCTGGCAATAGTCAAAAGCCTGTTCTTTGCCCATCACGAAAAAGGCGGTTGCCAGGGCATCGGCCAGGG
>JAYGDG010000443.1:0-2205 GCA_046583015.1 Pirellulaceae bacterium
GTGAATCGGGCAAGCAGAACCTGATTGTTGACCTGCGAGAAAACGAGGGTGGCTATCCGAAAAACGAAATGCTGCTGGCTTCCTACCTGGCCCGCAAACCGTTTCGGGAAATGAAAAACGCCAAAGTCATCACGGTCAGTATTCCCGCCAAGGAGCATCTCGATCACAAAGAATTTCCCCCGGGAATTATCCGTTACGTGGAAAAACACCTGGTCCGTGAGTTTGAGAAAACAGATTCCGATATCTACCACGTCAAGGAAGACGTAAATCCCCAGATGCAACCACGCGCTACAGCCTACCAGGGAAATCTCTATGTGCTCATCAGTGGCACAACCCACTCCGGAGCTTCTTCCCTCTGTAGCCTGCTACGGGAATACCCCAACGTCACTTTTATCGGTGAAGAGACAGGCGGTTGCAGTACTGCCTTCACAGCTGGCAATCTCCTCGTCTACAACCTGCCCCATAGCTGGTGCCAGATCGTGGTCCCGGTTATTCGTTACGAAACGAACTTGCATGGCAGCAAATACCCGGCCCATCGGGGCCTCGTTCCCGATCACCCGGTCGAGCAAACACAAAAAGAATTCCTGGAGGGGACCGATCCGGTTCTGCAGTTAGCACTGCAACTAATTAAACAATCCTAGCGGTTGAGGGGAGCAAAAGCAGCTATCATAACGGTTCCTCTTTTCCCGAACACACCCTTTTTTAGATAAGGAGTCAACGTCATGTGGATGGGCCTATTGGAAGTAATACTAATTGTCTTCGTCTTGGCATATGTTTATTTGTGGATATCCCAACTCGTGCAACTGATGATCTTCAGTGACAAGGATTTCCCGGGGCGGATCGACAAACCCTTGTGGGTCGTCATCTACATCGTTTTTGCTCCCCTGGCGCCGTTCATTTTCATGTGGTGGAAAAAAGCCTACTTGCACGTTTGTCATCTCGACCGGAACAATTAACCACGGGCGAATTGCTTTCCCTAGATTGCTTTTCAGACAGCCCTCCGCGCCCGCTAAAAAAGAGGTAGACTGAAAAGGTCTTGAGGCAATTGCCTCGCGATAATTTCGCGCCTGTAGCTCAGGGGATAGAGCAACGGTTTCCTAAACCGTAGGTCGCAGGTTCAAATCCTGCCAGGCGTGCTATGGCCGCTCCCTGCCCCTGGACTACATCACGCGATCCTGGGCCCAGGGACGCCGACGCCCGGTCTTGAATTCCTTGTACTCGTGCCTGGTCGGCTCGTGAATCAATTCTCGCTTGTAGGCCGTGTTGACATTGTCCAGAACGATCGCGATCTCCTCATGTTCAAAACCGAGTCCCTGGATCTCGAAACAATCACCGTTGATGTCGTAAAGCCGGAAGCAGTCAGGCCACACCCTGACGAAACGGAGCATGCGTAATTCACTGCGCGTGCGCTTGAGGAATTCCAGCGATTCCTGGGGTGCACCGGAAACGTAGTCATGCCTGGCCAAGGGCTGTTGTTCGCTCATTTGTCACCATCCCCTTTCCTGCAGAGAGCCTGTAAAAACCCTCACGGCTGGAGCCGTTTCGTCACCTTTGAATCATCACCAGGTCGCCACCAGCGGTCTAACGTGTCTTTCATCTCCGCAAGGCGGGCAACATGTCGCGGGTCATTGGAAAAATTCGTTTCTTCTCCCGGATTCTCTGTCAGATCGAACAGGGCCAGTGGCAAAGGCGGCTTGGCTGGCCCTGGCACGATCAGTTTGAACCTGCCCGCTCGCATCCAACGCCCCCGAACATGTCGCGAGGGCTCTCCCAGCCCCACCGCGTCGTTGGGATAGATCGCTCCAAAAACAGCCCGCGTCGGAAGTACTTTCTCCCCTCTTGCCGACGGCATCAGGTTAAGCCCCTTCATCCGTGGAGTTATCTTACTCGACAAACCGGCAGCGGCAAGCATCGTGGGAACCAGGTCGACTGTGTGAACCAGTTGACGATGCTCGCCAGCACGCGTCTGACCGTCCCAGCGAATTAGGACTGGTGTTCGCAAGCCATCTTCATAGGGTGAGAGCTTGGAACGTGAATCCTGCCGGTCGGGACGTTTTGGATCGGGCCGCAAACCGTTATCCGTTACGAAGACGATCAGCGTGTTACTTAGCAGCGACTTGCGCTGCAAGTGTTCTAACAAGTGACCAACGGTTTCATCAAGACGGGCAATTTCCGCGTAGTAAGGGAGCAAGTGCCGGGGGACTT
>JAYGDG010000482.1:0-4390 GCA_046583015.1 Pirellulaceae bacterium
CCCCCCGCGCCTGCTACTTCCAGGGAGAGTCCTATTACGCCGGCGAGAAGCTAAAGGAAGCCGCCGCCGCCTACGCCCACCTAACTACCTCCTATGCCACCAGCCCTCTACTGGCAAACGCGCTCTATGCCCTCGGAACCACCCAACAGGATCTTGCACTACCAGCCGAAGCGGAAAACACCTTCAAGGCTTTTCTGGCGAACGCCGCTTTAGCCAAAGACGACCTGGCAGCAGAAGTGCGGTTAAGGCTAGGCTTAGCTCAGTTTCAACAGAAAAAATATGCCGATGCCGACAAGACCTTTGCCATAGCAGTCGCCCTACCGGATTTCCCGCTCGCCGACCTGGCGCTGCTCCACCAGGGCCAGTCGCGCATGGAGTTGGGCAACTACGACCAGGCCATTCCACTCTTTACTGGCCTGATCAGCAAGTTTGCCGACAGCACCCACAAGCCGGCAGCCCAGCTTGCCGCTGGCCGCTGCTATTATCAACTGGACAAATACGCCGACGCTCGCAAGTTACTAGAACCGCTGGCAAAATCAAAACTACCTCAATCCCCCGAGGCCGCTTACTGGTTAGGCCGCAGCTTCATCAAACAGAAACTTCCCCAGGAAGCCTTTGCTCTCCTTGACCAAATTTCCAAGACCACCACGGAGAGCGCGTTTTTACCTTACATCCAGTTAACACGTATTGACGCTCTCTACGAAATCCCCGACCGCCGCAAAGAGACGCTTGCTCTTTATGAAGCTTTTGTTAAGCAATATCCGACACACTCCCTGACGCCGCAAGCGCACTATATGTCCGCTTTTGCAGCCCTCGGTGAGAAGGATTACGCGGCGGCCCGGACCCGGGCCGAGTCCTTTCTGGCCGCTGCCCCTTACCAGAAACACGAACTCACCCCCGCGCTGCTCTTTATCGCCGGCGAAGGATACCTGTTGAATCCTGATGAGGCAGCTGCTGAAGCAAATCGTACGAAGGCGGAAACCTTTTACCAGCGACTGGTCAAGGAATACCCGCAACACAAGCGGGTGTCCTCGGCCCAATTACGAATCGGCTGGTGTCTCTATCGAGCAGATAAGTTTGCCGAATCACACGCCTTGCTAACGGCAACGCTGCCGAAACTGACGGAGGCTTCGCAAAAGGCCGATGCCAACTTCCTGCTCGGCCGAAACTCCGCTGCCCTCGATAAGCACCCGCAAGCCATCGCTGCCTACACCGCGGCTCTGGCCGCTGATGTTCAATGGGTACGGGCCGACGAAGTGTTCCTGGCCACTGGGCGCAGCCATCGCCAACTCAAAAACCTGCCTGCCGCCATTGAACGTTTTACCCAACTGGCAGCCAAGTACCCGGACAGTAGCCACCGGGCCCCTGCCCTCTTTGAGCTCGGTGAAATCGCACAGGAAGAGGGCAACCACGATCAAGCGATCAGCTTCTTTACCGAGGTTCAACAAAAATACACGAAAACCGAATTTGGACCGCTGGCCCTCTACGGCCTGGGAACCGCGCAGTACGCCAAGCAGGCCTACCCGGTCGCCCTGGCTCATCTGACCGCTCTGCTCGCTACCAAACCGTTAGCCCCCCTGCTAAACCAGGCCCACTACCTCAGAGGGCTGACCTATCAGCGCCTTAAGAACTACCCCGAGGGCATCAAGGATTTCCAAATCTTCATTGCCAGCAAGCCAACCGACGACGCCCTTTGGGATGCCAAGTACGCGTTGGCCCTTTGTCATGTGGGTGCCAAGCAGCCCGATCCGGCCATTGTCATTTTAAAAGAGCTGCAGGTGGCGGCCCCTGCCTACCAGTTCGCCGACAAGGTCTTATACGAACTGGCACATGCCCAGCTCACCAAGATGCTCGCTCCGGAAGCAACGGCCACCTTCAAGTCCCTGGGTGAAAAGCACAAAGACAGCCCATTAGCCGCCGAAAGCTGGTTCTACGTTGGGAAGTTCCATGCGCAATTGGCGGCCAAGACCCCTGAAGCTGCCAAGAAGCAGACTGAATGGACCGCCGCCGACCAGGCGTTTTCCACGGGTCTGACTAGTAAACCCGCCGACGACTTGCACGAGAAGCTTTTCTACAAACTGGCCGACGTTCGCTTCCAGCTAAAGAACTATCCGGCGGCGGGCCAGGTTCTGCAGCAACAGATTAGCAAGTTCCCCGCTGGAGAATTGATCGATCCAGCCCGTTTCCTGGCGGCCGAGTGTTTTTACCAACAGGACGACTTCACCCAGGCGCTACCTCTCTTCACACTGGTCGCCAGCCGCAAAGTCGAGGCCTACCATGAACAGGCCCTATACCGGGCCGGCACCTGTGCCAAGAACCTTAAGCAATGGGAACCAAGTCGCCAGCACTTTGCGGCCCTCCTTGCTCAATTTCCCAAGTTCGAACAGGTGCACGAAGCCCGCTATGGCCTGGCCTGGGCCCATCAACAGCTAAAACAGCTACCGCAGGCCCGCGCACTTTATGAGCAAATCACTCGCGAGACAGAGACGGTAACTGCCGCTAAGGCCCGCTTCATGGTCGGGGAACTCGAGTTCGGTGATGGCAAGTACGAATCGGCGATCGAACAATTCCTGTCAGTCGCCGTGGGCTATCCCTACAAAGAATGGCGTGCGATGGGACATTTCGAAGCCGCCCGCTGTTTCATGCAACTGAAACAGAGCGACAAGGCAATAGCGTCACTGCAAATCATAATCAAGGATCACGCGGATCACCCCAAGGCAAAAGACGCCGCCAAGTTACTGGCTGAATTAAAGAAATAGTTTGACAAAGGATGCGACGATCACCATGAGTCACCTGTTTAAACTTAAAGTACGCTTTCTGTCACTACTTATTGTCAGTGGGGTTATTACAGCCTGGGCCCTGAGCCACTACTGCTACGCCCAAGGTCAGGGTGATACCACGGACGGTACCCCGCAGGCTGAACAAGCCGCCCTGGCAACTCCGGCTACCGAAAGCCAGCAGACCGAGAGCCTCGGCAGCCAGATATTCAAGGCGCCTGAATCTAGCAGCGACTGGTTTGCTCTCTTCTTCTACACATTGCTTGGCGTCTTCTCTATTTTTGCTGCTACGGTCACGCTGGAACGCCTGGTCAATCTGAAACGGCAGCGGGTCTTACCCGCAGAATTCGAGTCTGGGTTAGCGGGTATTCTTGAATCGATCACTCCCTCGCAGACCGAGTTGTCCGATCTCTGTGACAAGTGGCCTTCTCCCGTGTCACGTATCCTGACGGCCGGGCTGACGCGAGCTGGTCGTCCCCTCCCAGAAGTGGAGAAATCGATGGAGGATGCTGCCGTCCGTGAACTTTCAGAAATGCGTAGCAAACACCGCCCGCTCAACGTCGTCGGCTCTACCGCTCCGCTAGTCGGTTTACTCGGTACCGTGGTCGGGATGATTTTCGCCTTTCAGATTTCCAGTCAGTTGGGTCTTGGGAAAGCGGAACAATTAGCTCACGGAATCTACCTGGCACTGCTAACAACCGCTGGTGGTTTGACGATCGCGATTCCAACCCTCTTACTATCCGCCTGGTTCCATGGTCGCGTGGAACGCTTCTTCCGCCAAATTGACCTGGTTCTGATGCCGGTCATCCCCTTCTTTACCACGCTCGAAAAAAGGGGGCCAGCCGCCCCCAAATCAACTGAGAAGCCGGGCAGCCAGTATGGTACACCGGCGGCCATCTCCAAAAACATTTGATTGTCAGTCATGGATTTAGATAAGGAATCGATTTATGCGTTTGCCGCCCCCTGAACCGGAAAGTGATGGTCCCAATTTGACGCCCGTGATTGATGTGGTTTTCCTTCTCTTGATCTTCTTCCTCGTGGCGACAAAATTTGATCAGCAAGAACGGCTGGTCTCCATTAATCTTGCTGAAATTTTCAAACCCGAACCGATGGCGGTCGGGACCAAGGAGGTGATCGTTAATATCACCAAGGATGGCAAGTATTTCGTCGGCAACCAGCCTCTCACCGAGGTCAACCTGGCGGACGTTCTGCACGGCGTCGCCATCGGCAATCCAGGAAAGCGAAACGTACAAATCCGGGCCGACCAGGAGGTGCCATTCAAGCACCCCTTAACCGTGATGGGTCTCTGTAAGCAGGAGGACCTTGACTACCGATGTACTGTCCTGCCCAAAGAGAATTGACCGATCCACCCAGCAGCGTTACCTCTCTAAGAGCCGCAATCCGATGACAACGAGCGAACCGAAAACGGCGAAACGCAAGATCACTGGTCGCCGACTTCTTCTCTTGCTGCTGTTTCCTTTGCTGGGAGGCGTTGGGTACTGGCTTTATCCCGCTGCGGCTGACCGCATTCTCACGCTGGACGGAGAGCAGACGTGGAAGACCAAGGATGCGCCGCCACGTCGACAAATCATCTGGCAGCCCGCGCAACCTGC
>JAYGDG010000562.1:0-5114 GCA_046583015.1 Pirellulaceae bacterium
ATTCCGTCGTGATGCAGTGGCTCACCTGCTCAGCCAGGCAGACGGTCTGTTTTCCGGCAAGGACGTCAATGAAACACGTTTACTTCAGCAGGTCATTTACCGGCAGACACTCAACGCTGCCCGCGATGACGACCAAATCAAGGTGATCGTGCAAAAGCTAAAGAAGTTAGGCGTTCAAGTTGATTTGCCTCGCCACTTTGGATTCCTGATGAACTGGAAAACGATTGGACCTTTTGAAAACAAGGGGCGCAAGGGGTTTGCTACAGTTTTCCCACCGGAAAAAGAGCTTAATTTAACTGCTCAGTACCAGGGGACTGAAGGAGCTGTGAAATGGCAGGATTATCAAACAAATCAAGACTATGGAATGGTTGATATTAATCAGCCTTATGGCATGCTCAAGGAAGTTCTGGCTTACGCGGTGACTGATTTTAACAGCGCCACGGAGCAGGAAGTGGAATTGCGGTTAGGCTGCAAGAATGCCTGGAAGGTGTGGCTCAACGGGGAACTCTTGTTCCAACGTGACGAATACCATCGCGGGATGCGACTGGATCAGTACCGGCTGAAGGCCAAGCTGAAACAGGGACGCAATGTGATCATGCTTAAGCTCTGCCAAAATGAGCAAATGGAGAACTGGACCAAGGAATGGCAATTTCAGTTGCGCGTTTGCGATGCTACCGGAACGGCCATCCTGTCGACTAGCAGGCCAGCAGGAAATGCCTCGACTAAGTAATGCTAACGTGACCACGACGGCTGCTGCCTGTCAGGGAAAAGAACAAGAGCTAGAACCAATAGAAAAGAGCACAAAGGACGTGTTATGAATAAACAACAGTGGATTGCTGGATTACTGGCTGGCTTCGTGATTTGTTTCTCAAGTGGCGCAGATTGGCGACAGTTCCGCGGTCCCGGGGGAACGGGAGTTTCAGTTGAGACCAATTTGCCGACACAATGGTCGGAAAAAGAGAATATCGCCTGGAAAGTCCCCTTGCCCGGCCGTGGCTTGTCGGGACCAATCGTGATTGGTAATCGGGTGGTCGTAACCGCTTCTACCGGCTACCGGCAAGATCGCTTGCATGTTTTCTGTTTCGATACCAAAACGGGAAAAAAACTCTGGCAGCGACGGTTCTGGTCAACCGGCAGGACCATGACCCATGGCAAGATCTGTCCGGCAGCACCGACTCCGGCCAGTGATGGCAAACGGATCTTTGCCACCTTCTCGACCAACGATGTGATCTGCCTGGATCTGGAAGGGAACCTTCAGTGGTTGCGCGGCTTAACCCACGACTATCCAAACGCTAGCAACAGCCTGGGGATGGCTTCTTCACCGATCGTGGTCGGGGATACGTTCGTGTACCAGGTTGAAAACGACAGCCAGTCATTGGCGGTCGGTTTGAACGTTGATACCGGCAAAAACCGCTGGTTGATTGACCGTCCGAAGAAAGCGAGTTGGACATCGCCCGTGGTGCTGCCCGCTAAAGATGGTGAAGAGGAAGTGCTGGTTTTGCAGTCGGGTAGCGGATTGCATGCTTATAACCCGACTTCGGGAGATCCGCTCTGGAGTTTCGAAAAGGGTTGTTCTACCATTCCTTCCAGCACGATTGGTGGTGGTTTGATTATTACTCCCTCCAATGGATTGACGGCCCTGCGACCCGTCTCAGTAGGAAGTGAACCGGAAACGGTTTGGCAAGACAATCGCCTGGGCCCAGCAACGGCCAGTCCGCTGGTCTACCGGGATCATGTTTACACGGTCAACAACGTTGGGGTTATCAAATGTGCAGAATTAAAGACAGGTGAATTGGTTTGGCAGTTGCGCATTAAAGGGCCTTTTAGTGGTACCCCGGTGGCTGCCGATGGTCACCTTTATTTCTTCAATGAAAAGGGGTTAGGACAAGTCGTTAAGACTGGAGAAAAGGGAGAGCTTGTAGGCAGTGGAGACCTTGGAGAAGTGATTCTCTGCTCGCCAGCCATTTCCAATGGAGCTATTTATGTCCGCAGTGACGGACACCTCTGGAAGATTGCCAGCAAGTCGGCCGATAAGTAAACTAGATAGGGTATCGTAGAAAACTCAGTTTCTGCCGTAGTGAATTCAGGAACGTGCAACAGGACGTTTAGGGAGACGCGGGGAAATGCTCACCATTTACTCGGATCAATCCGGCGTCACGCGCCGAGAGTTGCTGAGGATTGGTACCGCCGGGTTGGGTGGCCTGTCGTTGGCCAACCTGCTGGCGATGCAGGTTCACGGTGCCCGGACACCATCTGCATTTCGTGACAAGTCGGTGGTGGTTCTCAATCTGCAAGGCGGTCCCACGCAATTCGAGACGTTTGATCCGAACATGCAAGCCCCGGACGAGATACGCAGTATCACGGGTGAGCGCAAGACGTCGATTCCCGGAATCACGTTCGGGGGTACGTTGCCAAAATTGGCGGCGCTGGCCGACCAGCTGGCGGTGATCCGATCTTACCGGCACGGAATTTCCAGTCACGGTCCGGCCGCTCACCATGTCATGGCAGGTGGAAATCCCAGCGGCGCCATGCTGGGCGCTTTGTATGCCAATGCAGCCGGTTTAAGTAACCCGCAAACTGGCATGCCCAGGAACGTGCTGGTCACCAGCCTGGCCATCGATCCCAAGCACAAGGAACTCTATCGGAGTGTCGACCGTGTTTCCCAGACGGGGACTCTCTCTCCCAGCTACAAACCCTTTGACTTGGGAGCCGGGGGGGAATTGATTGATAACATGCGATTGAAGCTGAAGGGGGATCGCTTGAACGATCGTCGTTCACTGCTACAGTCCCTGGATGCGTATCGCAGACGGGTTGATACTACTGACGCACTGGCAGGGGCCAACACGTTTGAACAACAGGCCTTTGATGTGCTGATGCGAGGCGTTTCCGATTCCTTTGACTTGTCACGGGAAGATCCGCGGCTTCTGGAGCGCTACGATACAGGTCACATGGAGCCAACCGATGCAATTAAGAAGCGGAATTCCTACGCCAAGCAGTTTTCACCGGTGGCCCTCGGCAAGCAGATGTTACTGGCCCGCCGATTGGTGGAAGCCGGTTGTGGTTTTGTGACGGTCACCTGTGGTGGCTGGGACATGCATGGTGGCGGAAAAGAGTTCACCATGGTTGACGGTTTAACCAGCCTGATTCCCGCTGTAGATAAAGCAGTAGCTGCCTTTATCGAAGATATCCAGCAGCGTGGACTGTCAGAAAAAGTACTGCTTGTAATCACCGGTGAATTTGGTCGAACGCCGCGTATCAACAAAAACGGCGGGCGAGATCACTGGGGCAACCTCTGCACACTGGCCTTCGTGGGGGGTGGACTAAAAATGGGACAGGTAATTGGCAAGTCAGATCGGACTGGCAGTCAGCCAGCGTCCGATCCAATTTCCAGTGGCCAGGTCCTGGCGACCGTGATGAACGTTCTGTTTGACCTTGGGCAACTGCGGTTGATGACCGGTGTTCCCAAGGAGTTGGAACAGATTATCAGTTCGGGCAAACCGATTGAGCCACTCTTTGGCTAATCGCTTGAAGCTCCCAGGCTAACCGTATTTTTCTCGCAGCAATTGGGCAGCCGCAACTTCATGCTTCAGCTTCAAGTAAACCTCGTCAATGCTCACTTGGGCTGCTGATCCGGGCGCGAAGCCACAATCGGGATTCAAGGTAATCCGCTGTGGGTCGATGTACTGCAGTGCCTGCTCGACCCGGGCCACGATCGTTTCAGCCGTGTCGACCTCACCTGGCTGGCAACTGACGCACCCAAGTCCCAGTTCGATATGTTCCGGCAGTTCGGACAGCACCGACATTTCACCCGCTCCGGGAGTTGTGAACTCCATGGTGATATGGTGGACAGCGAGCCGTTTTAAGGCAGGTAAGATCGTTTCATACCCACCTTCGAACTGCGCTTCGCCGCGTGCCCGGGCACCCGCTCGACGACAGAGGTGGACGGCCAGCTTGACACCATCGATCCCCTCGACCAGCTGGTTGTTCATAGCGACGGCAAAATCAGTGCTCCGGACAGGATCCTCGTACTGGGCCCGCACCTGGGGATCGACAAACAGACAGAGATGCGGGTCGTCGATCTGGATGATGGTCACTCCTTCGTCTCGCAGCAGTTCGATTTCACGTCGCAGAATGGGTACGCAGTCTTCTACGAAGGACTCGCGCGTCGGGTAAGCCTGGGCAGATAACTGCGGGTCCCACATTCGTTCTCCCAGCAGTGCCGGGGCAGGGAGCGTGGCCTTGATTGCCCGGCCGGTTAGCTGCTTTAAAAAGGAGACCTCC
This sequence comes from Pirellulaceae bacterium, assembly GCA_046583015.1. GTDB lineage: Bacteria > Planctomycetota > Planctomycetia > Pirellulales > Pirellulaceae > JAZADA01. The sequence continues at coordinate 4,282 of JAYGDG010000562.1, forward strand.
TGGGCAATAAATCCAGGTTGCTTGGGACTGAGCTTGTCGACCACGATCGTCCAGGGTCGGCCATCTGCCGGGTTTTGACTCAATTGGAATCCGTGGGCCAGTTCAGCAATGACACCGATGTATGATTTGCGCCACCATTCCCCGTCGGAGAGTACATCCAGGCCGGCTGCTTCCTGCAAGGCAACCACGTAGCGAATGCTGGAACCGAGTAATCGCCGATATTCTTCTTCGGAGTACGAACTTGCCTGCTCCATCAACTCCTGGACAAATGCCGGGCGGGGCATGGAGCCGATGATCGAAGCGGGAAAGAGAGGAAGTTCGTTCATGGTTTACTTGTCGAGATGTTTGCTCGTCCAGTGCTCACGGGCATAATCAAAATCCTGTTGCGTATCGATTTCAATATATCCACCAGGTGTGTCGACGTGGACCATCGGTACCTGTTGTTCGATCATTTCCTGTAGCAGCAGGATTTTGTAGGCCTTTTCAAACGATACTGCTTCCCGCCAGGGTTTGCCAGTAAATTGCTGTTGGCAGCGCTGAAAATGCTCACGCAGGCTGGCTGCCCCGTCCGTCGAGAAGCGGGCCACGCCAATATATTCACCGTAAGCATCCGCTTCCGGAATGTCACGGTGAATGCTGGTGACACGATCTCCTTCGACGGTCACTTTTTCCGCGTCATCGGAAGGGTGTTCACTGCGCGTTTCATACCGCTGTAACCACTCGGTATCGACGAGCAGCGCAATGTCTTGATCGTTTTTCAGTGCCACTTCGATTGCCCGGGGAGTAAACAGGATGTCACTGTAACAACAGACAAAGGGTTCCTCCATCAAGTC
>JAYGDG010000581.1:0-2552 GCA_046583015.1 Pirellulaceae bacterium
TTGAGCAACTTGATGCCGTGGTTGACTTGCTGATGAATTATGACATCTACGTAAAACAGCGTGCCAACATTCGTTCCATGGTTAAGCCCGCCCCGGCGGCCACTGAGCCAGGTGATGAGGCGAAAGATACACCGGGATCCGGTAGTGGAAACTAATTATTTTGACTTCAATAAGCAGCGAGGTGATGTAGCACAAATTGACTGGATAACTGGGAATGTCGAGTGTGGAATTGGTCAGTGGGCCTGTTTTACCGGGTGTCTGAGGCCGGCAAAATGGTCCGCCAGGACAAGGGCCTTTATAATGACCTGATCGTCACACCTGGCTGCTGAGAAGGAAACCGCTCGGCAGACTTAATTTCCACCGAGTTTCCAGGATGGAAACCCTACCAATGGTTGTCACGCTGACCGAAACCGGATTGTCCGGTTGGTGTGCAGGAGTAAGAGATTAATGATGAAGAGAATATTGCTAGTCGTGATTGGCTTGCTGGGAGTTCAGTTGAGTGCTGGTCTTGCCTGGGGACAGCAGTGGGGCCACCTTTCAGCGCGTTTTGTTTTTGATGGGACACCACCGAAGCCAGTACCTACGGTGGTGACCAAGGATCAGGCTGTCTGTGGCAAGTTTAAGCTGGTGGACGAAACACTGGTCGTGAATTCCAGGAACAGGGGGATCGCTAATGTCATCGTGTTTTTACGAGACACCAAAAAGCCGGCAATCCACCCGGATTATGCGAAGGCGCTGAAAGAGAAGGTTCTTTTGAACAACATTAACTGTCGCTTTGAACCGCGGGTGGCATTGATCCGAACGGGCCAGACCGTGGTGCTGGGCAATAAAGACCCGGTTGGTCACAACACCAAGATTGACACGTTCTTCAATCCTGGTGTGAATCCGCTGATTCCTTCGGGAGCTCAATTGGATCAGAAGTTCATGATCGAAGAACGTTTGCCGGCTCGCGTCAGTTGCAGTATTCATCCCTGGATGGGAGCGTGGCTGGTGATTCGTTCTAATCCGTACTTTGCCGCCAGTGATGCGGATGGCAAGATTCATATCAAGAATATCCCGGCCGGGACCTGGGAATTCCAGTTTTGGCAGGAGAAGTCAGGCTATGTTCGCTCGGTGACTGTTGGTGGTAAGAAGACCGAGTGGAAGCGGGGACGGGTTGACCTCAAGATACCCTCTGGTAAGACGCTGGACCTGGGGGATGTGGTTGTCGACAAGAAGTTGTTTCAGTAAAAGTCAGCAGACAGGGAATAATATAGATGTCTAGTTGGAAGAGGAATCTGAGTGGGATCGGCTTGCTGTTGCTGGCGGGTTGCCTGGCAGGTTGCCAGCGAAGTGTTGCTGATGCCCTCGATACCGATACCGATAGTGCGCTCGACATTCGTCAGCAGGTGGAGGTCACCGGTGGAGCGACTCCGGTAGTTGGCACGACAGCGGAGCCGACTGGCTTTGCGACGTTGCGCGGCCTCTTTCAAGTTAACGGCTCGTTTAAACTTATGGTCCCGCATCCAGTCCCCCCCGAACTCGCCAAGATTTGTTCTCCGGATGGTTCACCGTTGACGAATCGTGGACTAGAAGTTGGTGAGGATAATGGACTGGCCAATGTGGCGATTTGGTTAACCAAGCCTCGCAAGGTGCCGGAGACGGCCGCCTGGATTAATCCGGAGTATTACTCGCAGGAGCAAAGAACGGCGGAATTAACCGGGAAAGACGGGTTTGACCAGAAGAATTGCATGTTCCTAACTCGTACATTTGCCATGCAGTCGACCCAGAAGCTGCAAATCATCAATAGCGATCCGATTGGTCACAATACGAAAATTGAAGGCGATCCCGGTGGCGGAGCGGCTGGCGCGAACCCGAACGTCGGTGCGAACACTAATGTCATGTACGACCCGGGAGGCTATTCGAATCAGCCTTTTAAAGTGTCGTGCAGTATCCATAACTGGATGGATGCCTGGATGCTGGTACGACCAAATCCATTCTTCGCGGTCTCTGATGCTAACGGTACGTTTGAAATTCCGTACATTCCGGCCGGTGTGAAGCTGGAATTTCGAGTTTCTCATGAAGGCCGCTTTCTGGATGAAAAGAACGGTCGCGTTGTCCTGAAGCTCAATGGTGAGCCGCTCCCAATTAAGAGCGGCAGGATTAAACTCTCCGGGATTAACCCGGGCGATGTGCTTGATTTGAAGTTTGTACTTGATGCGAAAGAAAATGACTGGCAGTAATATGGTTTTGTTTCCAATACAACGGTGGGTTCTGGCACTCGTCGCCCTGGCGACAGCGGTGGCCGCAGGTTGTGGCTCGCCGGTGGCTGAGTTTCGTCCCAACGTCGGCTTCCAACTCAAAAGCGAAGCCGAGGCAGAAGCTCAATTAACGGACAACCAGCAGAACAATATCGCCACGATTCTGGAAGGATTGTTTGGGACACCGGACGAGCCTCACATACCTGAGGTACCGGACGTTGAAATGACCCGGCTGCTGGACCAGACGGCTATCGAGATGGCAGGCGGGCCTGTTCATGTGGATGAAGATGGACGGACCCATGGCCTTTTTCG
>JAYGDG010000602.1:0-1865 GCA_046583015.1 Pirellulaceae bacterium
CGCCTATAATAACTGGCTGCGTTACTAAATCCGAGAACCACGCTAATTGCCAGGATTCCCCAACAAAGGGGGGATTGCAACATGAGTCTGCGCCAGCCCGGTGACACCAGCGAGGCAATCAACCACAACAGTAACGGCACACTGATCACCATGAACAGGAACGATAATACCACGTTGAGCCGACTCGAAAATGGCAGACCATCGTTCTTTTGTGCTGGCATGGTACCTGTCACTACTGAGGCGATGCTGACTTCTTTATTGAGCTTACCGATCTTCAATACCACTGAGTGTGTTGTATGGTCCCGGTAGAGAGCTTGGGAAGTTCACTCTAGAGAGAGTCATGGACCGGATCGCAGGAAATTACATCTGCGAAGAGTTATCCGGTTAGCTGTTATTCTCCACGGTTAAACAGGCTTCCGCGGTCTCTTTCCTGGTTGGGAAGACCATTGCCCTGGGGAGAATGTGTGGGGGAGAGTTGCAACCGTATTGCCGGGAGGCCCTTAAACGCTTTGCTCAGATTCTCCCGTTTCGGTGGTCCGCAGGTCTGCTGCCTGAGCATTTTCTCGCTGGATCGCATCGTAAACTTCCTGGCGATGGACCGGGATTGCTTGTGGGGCATCAATTCCCAAACGTACCTTGTCTCCTCGAATGTCCACAATAGTAATGACGATGTCGTCACCAATCATGATGCTTTCATCGCGATGTCGTGAGAGGACTAGCATCGTTGGCTCCTTCCTGAACTAATAGTTTTGAGGTGCCACTTCCAGTCTGTGTGGCGATCCTGCTGGTTGAGAGGTGAAGTTAGTTTTTGTCAGCCACCCAAATCTGTTTTCGCGGCAGACAAAATGAACTGGAGATTCGGCGTACCCGAACATCCACACAACAGATATCGGAGTAGAGTCTTCGAGATACGAAACTGTTTATCCAGTCGGGGTTCTTTTTTGGATATAGACGTCCGTATCAGGCACTTTTGCGGAACTTAACGCCCAAGTAAGGCAATTCCAGTTGCAACGGTTGTTCGTCGTTAAACGCCACGGGGTTCTGTGATCGCAGGTCAAACCACTTCTTTCAGTAACTTGAAGAACAGTCGTAAAACAGCCAAAAACCAGTTGCAACTAGTGACTAGCGGCGGCCGCATGGAGGCCAGCTCTAGTCATCAAGCCGCTGCTCGACAGGGGGGATCATCGGCATAAACCGTTGAGCAGGAATGACCGGTAGAATGAATTCATTCCGTCTAAGAAACGCCTGGATTAGGCTTGGTTTTCATCATGAGCTTCAGCAATTAGCTCGGCTGCGCCCTGCTGAAGCAGCTGGTGGGCAACGTCCTGGCCAACTTCCCTAACCTGGGTGATGCTCCCCTGCCCCTGGGCAACGAGCCGTTGACTGCCGTCTCCATTGAGAACAATGGCATCGAGCAACAGCTGCTCGTCGTCAACCCGGCCCCAGGTTGCAACCGGTGCCAAGCAGCCAGCTTGCAACGTGGATAGGACGGTCCGTTCGGCAGTCACCGCTGCGACGGTTGCCGGGTCATTCAAATGAGCCAGGATATCCTGGCGCTGCTGATCCTGGCTACGAACCTCGATCCCCAGGGCTCCTTGCCCTACGGCAGGTAACATTTGAGCTGGCGTAAGTACTTCCGTAATCCGATCGTGAAGTCCCAGTCGCCGTAGTCCGGCCTCTGCTAAAACTAAGGCGTCATACTGGCCATCAGCTAGTTTCTTGAGTCGTGTGTCCACATTCCCGCGTACTTCGGTAACTTGTAAGTCGGGTCGTATGTGCAATAGCTGTGCCTTGCGCCGTGGACTGCCAGTTCCTACGCATGCGCCAGCGGCTAATTGATCCAGGCTCGCTGACTGAGAACTGAC
>JAYGDG010000683.1:0-14563 GCA_046583015.1 Pirellulaceae bacterium
GATGCCATCCTGACTTCGGAGAACCAGGGATCTCGCAATCGAGAACAGATTGCCTCTGCCGAGGTGCTCAGGAAGCAGCAATGGACACGTTTCTGTGAGTTTGAAGAAAGCGTCCTGGAGTCACGGTTGCGTATAGCCGCCATGAATAATCGTGCCGGTGATGTCCAAGTGCAATTGGCTGAAACAACGGAACAGGTCCAGGAATCCGAAACGAAACATCGAGAGCTATCGACCGTCTATGTAGACCAGCAAGGAAGATTGCAGTTGCTGGAGAATCAGATAGCTCAGTTGCGGTCAGAAGAGGATTGTCTGCGGCAACAGCATCTGGAAGACACGAAAACGGCAACCCAGTTGTTGAGCCAAGTGGAAAATCTGGAGCAGGAAGAACAGCAAGTACTAACGAAGCAGCAGGAGGTTTTGGAACGAACAGAAACGTTACGCAAGGGACTGGAGAGCCATCGAGAGGAGCTAACCGTTTCTGAACGAGACGAGAAGCGGATGATTTCCGCGTTGGATGAAGAAGCGGTGATCCTGGAGGCGGCTGAGCGAGAAGTTTCTGAGGGGCGACGATTGTTGAGTCGTCGACGCGAGGAACTCGCGGCCCAGGAAGGTCGGCAAAGTGCTGTGCGTGAACGTATCAGTGTGCTGGTCGAACTGGAACAGAAGCAAGAAGGACTTACCACGGGAGTTAAACACGTATTGAAACAGGTCGCGGAAGATCCGGAAGGGACCTTCGCGGATCACCGTGGGCTGGTCGGGGAATTGCTCCAGGCTGCCAGCCTGGAGATGGCTCCCCTGATTGATATAGCCTTGGGTCCCTTGGATCAATACGTGGTTCTTGCCAATAGCCAGCTGATCGACCGCCTGGCGTCTGGGAGTGTGCAAGTACCGGGACGAGTTGGTTTTCTGGCACTCGACCAATTGCAGCCAGCTGACTCGTCGGAAGCTTCCCAACTGGAAGGACTGCCGGGTGTTGTTGGCAGACTGGATGGTTTTGTTCAAACGGATCCTCAGTATCAGCCCCTGGCAGAACATTTATTGAGTTCCACATGGCTCGTTCGAACCCTTAAAGACGCTCGTCGAATACGTTCGGAGCAGAATACCAGTGGCCGTTTCGTTACGGTGGCAGGTGAACTGGTAGATGGTCAGGGTGCGGTGGTTGTGGGGCCCAGAGAGGTTGTCGCTGGCCTGGTATCACGGGGTAGCGAGTTGCGGGAATTAAATCGAGAGTCTGAGGTGCTCAACAACACGATCACAGCCGCGACTGATGAAGTCAGTCGGATGGAAGAGAATCTTGATGAGCAGGAACGGTCGGTAAGACGCATAAACGACGGGAATCGCAAGTTGACCGGAGAACTGACAGACTGCCGGGTTGGCTTGAGAACACAGGCTCGACTGGTTGAAGAGAAGGAAAATGAAGTGGTGGAACTGGATCAGGCGATCGAAGACATTGCTTCGCTTCGGAAACAGATTGAAGAGAAGCTGGTAGAGAGCAAGGCCAGTTTGAAAGATGTTGAAACAGAACTGGCGACGACCCAAGAAAAGATTGAGGAAAAAGATCAGCGTATTTTAAGCGAAGAATCGCGCCGCCGGGAATTAGCTGCGGCAGCCACGACAGCTCGCGTTGAACTGGCAACTAGCGAACAGCAATTGACCGGGTTGCAGGCTCGCCGCTTGCAGATCCAGGAAGATTATCAAGAACGAACACGAACCATCACCGAAGTGCAGGGGCAATTGAGCCAGTTTGACTCCCGGCGAAATGATTGTCGCCAGTCGATGCTCGGTGCCACAACCGAACTGGCCGAGTACTACTTGCGCAAAGAGTTTTTTGCGGAACAAGTCCAGGATGAAAAGAGAGAGCGCGAAGATATTGTGCTGTTGCGTGAAGATCTGACAGGACAGGCGAAACACTGCCGGCAACTCTTGCACGAAGCCGAAGAGAAACAACATCAACAGGAATTGTCTTCCGGAGAGTTGCGTCAACAGCGCAAAAACTTGGCGGAACGATTAGAAGAAGATTATCAGATCGATATTGCAACGGCAGCAGACGACGAGGACGAAACGACGCCAGAAGAACTTAAGGAACGAGTTGAAATCGAAAAAGAAATTGGCGATCTACGCCAAAAGCTGAACAATATCGGCGCAGTTAATATGGAGGCGCTGGAAGAACTCGACGAACTGGAAGCAAGGTTTACCACTCTCTCCACCCAGTACAATGATCTAATCGAAGCCAAGGAAGTGTTGGCACGAATCATTACACGCATTAATGCCGACAGTCGCCGATTGTTCGTCGAAACACTTGAGGCCATACGATTGAATTTTCAATCGTTGTATCGTAAAGCTTTTGGGGGTGGCAGTGCTGATATTGTCCTGGAAGAAGGCGAGGATGTGCTGGAGGCAGGCGTCGAGATTGTTACGGCGCCGCCTGGAAAACCATCCTTTAACAACTCACTGCTCAGCGGTGGCGAAAAAGCACTGACTGCCGTTTCACTGCTACTGGCTATCTTTCAGTTTCGACCTAGCCCTTTCTGCGTCCTAGACGAAGTAGATGCTCCCTTCGACGAAGCGAATATTGGCCGTTTTGTGGGAGTCCTAAAAGAATTTCTCGGCTGGACGAAGTTTGTTATTGTTACCCACTCGAAGAAAACGATGACTGCCGCCGACACGCTCTATGGGGTAACAATGCAGGAATCCGGTGTCTCCAAGCGGGTTTCAGTCCGCTTCGAGGATGTCAGCGAAGATGGAGAGATCGATCCAGAAGTGGTGAAGGAGCAACAGCCTGCTGACGGAGAAACCCCTTCTTCTACAGAACCGAACCCCGATAATGACGAACGGGGAGTCGCTTGAAACAGCGATCCGCGGACGGTCAGGCCACGTTTGTCAGGCCTCAGATCCCGTAAAACCGGTAAATTCCTGCGCGGTTTACCCTTGCTACGTATATTGGGTAGACCGATTGAGTCAATTTTTTTTTGCTGACATGCGAGCTTTCGCTAACCGCGATGTATTTCCTGTTCAATTGACTTAACATAAAACGATTTAACTACTTACGTACCCTAACTATTTCTATTCGATAGCTTCTTCCTGGTCGTTAAGTAACTCCTCAGCGGATTGCTCGTTATGACTGGCGGAACTTCCTAAAGTCACACCCCCGTTTGAATCGAAACATAGTGACAGGGAGTTGGCTTTTGCCGTGGCATTCTTTGCGAATGCGACAGTCACAGGTCAAGGCCTTGTTTAGGGGGATTTCTCAAAGACGCAATGGCGTCTTGATGGGGAACCGGTACGTTGCTGACCCAGCACGGCCAGTTCACCTCGGGGATCTCTTCTCCTAAACGTGTGTACTACGCCGAGTACGAACCGTTTGAAAAGTGATCAAAGAGAGCTTTTAACCAGTCAGTCACCCTAAACTTTGTGCTGATCGGAAGATGAAGAACTCGATGAGAGGTTTTCAAGGATTATGTTTTGAGTGAGGCGGGAATCAGAAGGACCTGTTTCCTAGCCAACAAGAAGCAATTTATCGTTAGCCCCAACCCAAGTGCTTTTAGTAACCAGTTCCCTACAACTGGTTGTTTAGTCACCTCACGGTGACGAGCTGTAAGTACGGGGGGCCAGGTTGCGCTGTTTTTGGTCATCGCCGTTGATGATCCGAGATATCGCTAAAACGAGTAAACGATGATAAATGGAGAGCCTGCGATGAAGGTCTTCACAACTGGACAGGTCGCCAAGATCTGTAAAGTGGCTCCGCGCACGGTCAGCAAATGGTTCGATTCTGGTCGCCTTAAGGGTTACCGGATTCCCGGATCACAAGACCGTCGCATACCGCGAGAATATTTGATCAAGTTTCTTAAAGAGCACGGTATGCCCTTGGGAGATTTGGAAGATGAAGCGGTTGCCAAAGTACTGATTGTAGCACAAGATCAAATCTTGATTGAGAATCTTAAGCGCGAACTACCCCCGGAAAGGTCTTTCAAGGTGGCTGTTGCAGCCAGTGGCTTTGAAGCGGGAATTCAAGCTGAAAGTTTCCATCCCGATTGCATAATCGTGGATTTTTCGATCGGTAAGGTTGAGTCACTGCAGATTTGTCAAAACCTACGTAAGAATACCGACTTTGCGGAAACAACGCTCATCGCGTTGCTGCCCGATGTTGGTGGACCGATCAGTTTTGATCGTTCGAGTATCAATGAGACGTTCAAGAAGCCGTTCGACGCTAACCTGTTAGCAGAACGTTTGAGAACGTTAATTGGAGCCAGAAAAGAACTGGTCTAAGGGTTCAGCCCTAGATGAGTCGCTTGGAGGAATCCAATAGAGTTTGTCGCCGAATCACAGAACCCGTCGCAGCAAGACCACTGCGACGGGTTTTTTTATGTGGCCCTGGAAATTCCGACTGGTTTTCCTGTTAACCAGACAGGTTGCCGACGGTTCCATCGGGGTTATTTCATGATGGCTGGTAGACAGAAGCTATCCTGACGATGCAAGTCATCGGTGCTTTCTGACACTCCAGTGAACCCTTGTGTGAGATGAGCAAAGATATCTAGAATGCCCCCTAGCAAAAAGGGGCAGCACTAACATGAGCGAATTTACACATTTCAACGAAGACGGTGCCAGTCGAATGGTCGATGTGGGTTCCAAGAAGGTCACGGAGCGGATGGCTCGTGCCGTCGCCATTCTGGAAATGCAGCCGGAAACGTTGCAACAGATCCGCGACCGCAAACTAAGTAAGGGAGACGTGCTGGAAGTTGCCAGGCTAGCCGGCATTATGTCTGCGAAACGGACTGCTGATTTGATTCCGTTGTGTCATCCACTGGCCATCGATGCGGTGACCATTGAATACGAGTTTCCGGGACCGTCTCGCCTGCGGATAGAATCGCAAGTGGCGGTTACTGCCAGGACCGGCGTGGAGATGGAAGCCCTGGTGGCTGCCAGTATTACGGCCTTGACGGTCTATGATATGTGCAAGTCGGTCGACCGGGGGATGGTCCTGAGAGACCTCCACTTGCTGGAAAAGAAAGGTGGGCGAAGTGGCCATTTTGTTCACCCGGACAAGGGGCCGTAAGCTGATGGCCCGTTTGCCACTGGTCAAAACAACCTGTTGCACAGGAGTGAAGAGTGTTGAGTCTAATCGCCGAACCCTTGAGAGGAAAACAAGGCCGACTGGCTTATGCTGAGCCGATTCAGTCGCAACTGGCTGAGGTCGAGAAGATGTTCGCTCAACAGATGCGCAGCAAGTTTCCCTACGTGGATGAATTGGTCCGATATGGTTGCTTATTAGGCGGCAAACGGTTGCGCCCAATCCTGCTGCTGTTAGTCGCTAAGGCGGTTGGCAAGATACATCATCGACACATACTGCTGGCCACGGTGGTCGAAATGATCCATACGGCAACGCTAGTCCACGATGATGTGTTGGACATGGCAACGATGCGGCGACATTGTGAAACGGTAAACGAACGTTGGGATACGGAATCCAGTATCTTGCTAGGAGATTTCTTGTTTACACGTGCCTTTCATTTGGCCAGCACACTGGAGTCAACATGGGCCTGCCGATTGATCGGTGAAACGACCAATCAACTTTGCGAAGGTGAAATTCGTCAAAAAGGCAACCAAGGAGACTTTGGTCTCTCGGAGGCGAATTACTTGCAGATAAACGATGCTAAAACAGCAAGCTTGTGTTCTTGTGCCTGCCGCTTGGGGATGCCGGAAAAGGGAGACCAGCAGAAACTGGCTGACCGGATGGCCAGCTTTGGAAGGTATCTGGGCCAGTCTTTCCAGATCGTCGATGACCTGTTGGATGTGATTGGTCATGAATCCGTAGCCGGCAAATCGCTGGGAACCGATTTGCAACATCAAAAAGCAACCTTACCGGTAATCCATCTTTGGAGTCAACTAAACCACAAGCAACAGCAGCTTTTGGAAAAGGTGCTGCGAGGGCCTGCTGCAGAGCGACTTGCCCACTTGTTGCCAATGCTAAGACGTCACGGATCGATCGAATATGCTCGTCAACGAGCCATTGAGTTTGCGGAAAAGGCGAGCGATTGTCTGCAAGGGTTGCCTCAGAATGAGGCCACGGAAATGTTGCAACTATTACCGGAGTTTGTCGTGCACCGCGTCCGCTGATGCATCAGAAGGAGTTGTCACGTCGGTTCTTCAGGATCGGTTCCAATTCTTCAACAAAATCGTGAACGTCCTTGAACTCACGGTAAACGCTAGCGAAACGGACATAGGCAACCTGGTCTAGTCGGCCGAGGTGTTCCATGACCATTTCACCCAACTGCTGTGTTTCGATCTCGGTTTCAAAGTTTGCGTAGACGTCGCTCTCGATCTCGGCCACGACCGTATCGATCTGGTCGTCGCTCAGTGGCCGCTTCCAGCATGCTCGTGCCAGGCCAAGCCGGATCTTTTCCCGACTGAACGGCTCTCGAATCCCATCCTTCTTGACGACCTTGATCGCCAGTTCCTCAAGCCGTTCGTAGGTGGTGTAACGCCGTTTACATTGCATGCACTCTCGACGACGACGAATGGCATACCCCTCTTCTGAGCTTCTCGAATCGAGTACCCGGTCGTTATCTGTTTGGCAGAATGGGCATCTCATGGGAAAGGTCCAAGTTGATCTCTTTTTCAAACGGCTCGAAAAGAAAGTACCGTGCATTCTAATAACATCGCGCCATGCTGATCAGGATAGCTGTTTAAACAGTAGTTGCACAACACCTTTTCTTGGGCGAGACCCACTGGCCGTGGTCGCAGGAGTTCTTTGCAGTGACGGGGATGCCCCACGGTTGCTCAGGAATGCCCTTTTTTTAGGTACCGACGGCGTGCTTTGTGGGAGGGCAGTGCTATAATACCGCCGTGAAACCCGTGGCTGAAGGTTCCGAAAGGAGCGAGAGGTTCTCGTTTGAAAGGAAAGCGAATGAGCTCAAATGATCCCATCGATCCACGAGATATTGATCCTCTTGATGAGAAACCCGTTGCGGCTGCGAAGGTGATGGGTGCTGCTGCGGTCGCCGGAACGCTTGCGGACCGGTTTCGCCCCGCCGGCGTAGATTCCGAAGACGAAGCCGAAGTGGATATCTGGGAAGGTGCCTATTGCGGAAAAGCGATGATCGGAAAATGGATCAGTGCGGGAATTCTTAGTCTTGTAGCTGTCGTGTCGATGCTCAAGGTCAAGAGTTTGGGTGAGAACTGGAAGATTGTCTTGCTCGTGCTGGGCGTCCTATGGGTTGGCTTGGCGCTAATGTTTCTCTACCGCAAGATAAACGTGCGGTACCAGCTCACGACACAACGTTTCATACACCGTTCAGGTATTTTGACGCGTGTCTCTAACCGCATTGAAGTAATTGACATTGATGACGTGACCTATCACCAGGGTTTGACCGAACGCTTCTTCGATGTGGGTTCGATTCAGTTGGTCTCAAGTGACAAAATGCATCCCGAATTGTGGCTGCGAGGAATCGCGAACGTCAAAGAGGTGGCCGACCAGATTGATGATTTGCGTCGGCAAGAACGGCACCGTCGCGGTTTGCACATTGAATCAATCTGATATTGCGCCCGTTAGAATCCCGCCGGTCTGAAGCAGCTAGGTCTTAGAGTCTTGGGTCCAGTCGCGTCGCTGCCGTGAACTGGGGATGCCCATCTTTTTTCGGTACTTGGTCACGGTGCGGCGAGCGACTTTCATGCCGTGCTTGCTGAGTTGCTTAACCAGGTGATCGTCGCTGTACGGTTTGGCCTTGTTTTCCTGGTCAACCAGCTCCTGTAATTTTAGCCGTATGCGATCCCAGGCGACATCTTCACCGTCGTGACCCACGGTACCACCCACAAAAAATCGCTTTAAAGGAAACAGTCCACGCGGCGTTTCTATCCACTTGTCGTCCACCGCTCGACTAACCGTCGTTACGTGGACGCCGACCTGGTCAGCAATTTGTTGCATCTTCAAGGGAACGATATGCTCCGGTCCCTCGTCGAGAAACGGTTGCTGATAGTCAACAATTGCTTGGGCAACTTTTCTCAGCGTGTTGCGTCGTTGCTCGATAGCTTCCATAAGCCACTGGGCTGAATTTACCTTCCGTTTAATGAACTCACTTTCCTCGCTGGTCGCTGTACCGTTTTGCAGACGTTCCCGGTAGTATTTGCTGATAAAAAGTCGGGGTGTCCGGCCTTCATCAACAATCACGTCGTAAGAACCGCTGTCGTTCTCTTGCAACTGGACATCCGGTGTGACGGGAGGAACGTAAACGTCGGTGAATTGGGAAGCTGGTTTCGGGTTGAGCTTACGCAGTTCATCCCAAAGTTCATGGATTCTTTCAATCGAAAAACCTGTCTTGCGTTCGATTTGCGGAAGCTTGTTGTCACGCAGATCTTCCAAGTGGTTAGAAATCAACAGGTGTAATTCTTCGAACAATGGCATCGTGGGTATCAGTTGCAGAAGCAGACATTCCTTCAGGTCGCGGGCGGCCACACCTGGTGGATCAAGCTTTTGGATAATCTCCAGGGCTTGTTCAGTGAGTTTCATTTCTTGCTGGCCGGCATCCAGGGGAAGTAAATCGGTCAGGCTGACCTTGAGAAAACCGCCGTCACTCGCACTCAGCGTGGAAATAATTTTGAGGGCAATTTGAGCCAGTGGTGGATCGAGGTCCAATTCACCAAGTTGACCTTCTAAATGGTCATTGAGCGACTCAGGACGGGTAACCGCATTGGCCATGCTGTCGTGTTTACGATCCGCTTCTTGCTGTTTGCGATTTGCAGATTGACGTGGTTGTTCATCGAAATGATCTGGGATCTGTCGAGCCAACTCGGCCAGTCGTTCAAAGTCCTCTGCCTTGCTCGTCTCTTCGTTGACAACGAGCTCTTTTTCCTCTTCGCTCGGAGCGTCTGCTGGTGCCGTTTCAGCAGGCTCATCTGGCAAGTCAGGGTCCTTTTCTTCCAGTTCGAGTACCGGGTTGTCTGTCATTTCCTGCTCAATCCTCTCTTGCAAGGCCGCAATCGGTAACTGCAAGATCTCCATCGACTGGATCATACGAGGAGCCAGTTTTTGGGTTTGCAGCTGTCGTTGTTCGAGGCCAAAGGATAGTCGCATGGTGCTTGCTACGGTGCTGGGTAAGGAACGACAAGAATCGACTTGGTGGCGAGACCCCCATCGTGAAGTCACACTCAAGTGTCAGTCATGTATCGATCCGAAGCATTCCTTTCTAGAAGAAAAGGGTGTTATTTACCTGGTTTTGTTTACTAAAAGGTCTGGCGATCGGCCAAAGCGTCTGCCAGGATTTCCTTGTTCGTGAATTCGAGGATGCTGCCGGTCGTAATACCCCGGGCTAAGCGGGTAATGGTGACTGACATGTCACGGAGAATATTAGAAATATGGAGGGCAGTACCATCGCCCTCAACGGTTGGGTTGGTGGCCATGATGACTTCACGAATTTCGCCCTCTTGAACACGTTTTGTCAGAGCGTCGATCATTAAATGCTCCGGCCCGATTCCTTCCAGGGGTGCGATACGGCCCAGCAGAACATGGTAGAGTCCGTTAAAGCCGCTGGCCTGTTCCAGGGAAATTAAATCTCGTGGCTGCTCCACGACACAGACGACGGTCCGATCACGTTTGGGGTCGATGCAAATCTGACACTCCTCGTGTTCCGAAAGATTGAAGCACGTTTTGCAGTAACGAACATTGTTGCGAACATTACTGATGGCCTCGGCAAGTGCCAGTGCTTCGGCTTTGTTGACCCGTAAGATGTAATATGCCAGGCGTTCCGCGGATTTACGACCAATGCCAGGCAACTTGGAAAACTGATCAATCAGTTCTACGACAGATTCGGTGAGTTGTGCCATCGCTTATGATTCCTCGTCGGGCTTTTCAGCGGCCTTGGAAATCGCATCAGTTAACTGGGGTATATCGAAGTCCGCAGTTAACGATTGCATTGCTTCCGCATGCAGTTGACGAGATTTGCCGAGGGCTTGATTGGTGGCCGCTGCACAAAGGTCCTCGATCAACTCCGCGTCTCGAGAGTCAACCAGGGTGTGGTCAATGCTGACCTTTAAGACCTCACCCAGGCCGTTGACTTCAACAGCTACCATTCCTCCGCCGGCCGTGCCTAGCACGCGCTGACCCTTGAGCTGATCATTGATTTCGTTCATTTTTCCGCCCATCGAGCTTGCCTGGCGAATGAGCGTGGCCAGATTACCAAAGGTTTTGAACATGGTCTTATTGCATTCAATTAAAAAGTACTAGGTGCTCTGGAAAAATATGATGAGACCGTCTCTGCTTTTCATAAAACGTCTGCCTTGGTTGCACAGACGGAGGACAACTACGATCCCTGATGTGTCTGCTCGAGGCGTCCCGTAAGAGCGGTCAGGACGTGTCACCAGGGCGTTTCGAGGAGTCGACACGCAGAATTTCTGCCTCGAATAGCTCCACCGCCTGACGCACGAACGGTTGTTTCTGCGCGTCCTGGATCTGTTGTGTCCGGGACTTAACCGTTGCAACGGCAGGCTTGGTTTCCTTGTCGTCAGACAGCAATTCAAGGTCGATCCGCATCGTTTTCCCAGTAATCTGGGACAAGGTCGACTCCAATCGTGACTTGCGTTCTGGCCGCTCACAAGACTCCTTTTGGAGAGTATAGCCCGCTTTAAAGCTCACGACCAGTCGATTTGGCGCAGAAATTGCTACGCGTTCGTAACAGGTACCTAGATCAGCCGTCACATCTCCCAGTGACTGCAGTGTTTGTCGCCATATCTGCTCAGCAGAATCGTCCGTCAGGACCATCGTCGCAGGCTTTTCTGCGGAACAGGTCTGCTCCTCTGGAGAGATTTCTTCATTCTTTTTTGCCGTTGGCTCAGAAGTTGGCTCAGAAGTTGGCTCAGAAGTTGGCTCAGAAGTTGGCTCAGAAGTTGGCTCAGAAGTTGGCTCAGAAGTTGGCTCAGAAGTTGGCTCAGAAGAGGTGGCGGGTGTGGCAGTGGTGACGGGGGGAGAAGTCTTGGCCACTTCGCGAGTCGCTGCGGCTGGCCCCGGCGCTGTCACCACAGGAGGGTTTTCTTGTAACTGGCTGATCAACTGACTCAACTCATCCAGACCTTCCAGGTAACAGATACGCATTAGGGCCATTTCCACCAGGGTGCGCGGCTGGGTGGTTTGTCGCATTCGTGCGACCGTTTCGTCGAGCAATTGGAGAATCGCCAGGATCGTTTCCATCCCCAGTTGCTTGCCGAGTTGCGATAGCAGGTCGTATTCTTCGGGACTACTATGTCGCATCAAATGTACGTCACAACCTGCAGTTGCCGCCATGATGTCTCGGTAATAGCCGAGCAGTTGTTCCGCTAACTGGCCCAGGTCAAGACCTTCATCAATGGCCTTGTCCAAGACGGCCAGCGTTTTCGTGCTGTCTCCGTTGGCAGCATGTTGTACCAGTTCGGCAAGTTGTCGCGTTTCGACCGTGCCGAGCAAGGTATGGACGTTTTGCAGTGTAATATTACCTTGGCAGAAAGAGAGGACTTGTTCTAATAGCGATTGACCGTCTCGCATGGACCCCTGAGCTCGCCGAGCGAGCAGCTGCAGAGCTTCTTGTTCGACGGTGAGTCCTTCACGGTCCACGATGAACTGTAATCGCTCTAGAATCGAAGCGGTTTTCACCGGTGCGAAATCGAACCGCTGACAGCGCGACAGGATCGTTTCCAGGATCTTCTCAGGATTCGTGGTGCAAAACATGAACTTGACGTGTTCCGGCGGCTCTTCGAGCGTCTTCAATAGTGCATTGAATGACTCTTTGGTCAGCATGTGCACTTCATCAATAATGTAGATCTTGTACCGGCTGCGACTTGGGCGAATCGAAACATTGGAACGCAGTCGGCGGATGTCATCAATGTTACGATTGCTGGCACCGTCAATTTCAAGAACGTCGACATCATCTCCGTTGGAAATTCCCAGGCAGATGTCACAGCTGTTGCAGGGCTCGCTCGAAGAGCTTTTGCCGCAGTTCAGTGCCTTGGCAAAAATCCGTGCCATGGAAGTCTTGCCGACTCCACGAGCACCAGTGAACAAGTAGGCATGACCAACACGGTTTGTTGCGATGGCATTTTCAAGCGCCTGCGTAACATGCCCCTGGCCTACCATCTCCGGGAATGTTTGCGGGCGGTAACGCCGCGCGATGACAACGTAGGAGCTCTTGGTGGTATTTTCAGCGACGGCTGGCTGTTCAGGAGAAGCATCAGGCGTGTGTTCTGTAGACATTCCAGGTACGCCTCGCGTATGCGGTTAACCAAACCGGTCGCCAACTGCCCTCAAGAGACCCTCGCACAAGAGTACCCCGCTTAGAGCTGCTCCGGTTAAGGCCTGACCCGGTTCACGGATCCTCCTTGCGAGGGTCACTTGAAGGCAGTTGACCCCGTACTCCATTACTCTCCCTTGTTTCTATGGTTTCGCTGCCCAGGAATCAAGAGGTAAGACTACAGCTGCCAGCTGGTTCATTTGGAACCAGGTGTTTCGACCAGTAGTTTTTCCGCGGCCGTGTGCGACAGAACGGTCCGAGTGCCGTCAATATTGAGCGTGATGGTCTCAGCTTCGAGCTGATTATCAGTAATGGTTCCCCGCGTACCGGGGGTAAGCCCCGTATCACTCAGGTAGCGAAGGAATTCGGGGGTTTGATCGATCACGCGAATCAGATGAAAGGTGGATTCAACGTCCAATTCGATAAGCGGCTGTGCAGCGGCAGTTGGCACCGTTCCATCGGCTCGCGGTATTGGATCCCCATGGGGATCCGTCGGTGGAAGACCGAGGTACTGGTCAATACGGTCGATCAGCAAGTCACTTACTGCATGTTCCATGTTTTCCGCTTCTTCGTGGACTTCGTCCCAGCTCAGGTCCAGGGTCTTGACGAGGAATAATTCGATCAGGCGGTGACGTCGCAGAACTCGCAGTGCCAGGGTCTTACCACTCGCCGTTAGTTGGACACCTTCGTACGGTTTGTAATTCGCCAAGCCTGTTGCATGAAGGCTCTTCAACATGCTCGTTACGCTCCCCGGAGAGATATTGAGTGCTGTTGCCAGTTCCCCGGTGGAGGCACAATCTACCTGTCCAGAAGTGCAGATCTGGTAGATCATCTTGACGTAGTTTTCAATGGTCAAACTAGGCAATGGAAGCAGTTCCTGTTGAGAAGATCGATTCCCGGGTTCAGCGGCTTCTGCAGCCCTAAAAGGATATCCTGTATTGTAGAGTTTCTCGATTCGGGAAGCCACGGGAAGTTCCGGAAATGAGATCTAAAAACAGGCCGTTCGGCTGTGGAAATAGGGTCTCCTGTCATTGCCAAGGGGGTCGCAATCGCACATCATGTGAACGGTAGTGATTGCGTGAGATCATTGCTGAAATAAATTTCGCTGGGACAACGGACTTTAACCCGTGAACCTGAACCAAAAGAGCTGGCACCGCTGTCAACGGTTATTGGCAGCAGCTGAGTCGTTGCAGGTACGCAGTCAGCGCACGGAAAATGGCGGCCAGGTGGTTGATTGCGGTGTGCATAGTCCGGGGGGAGTAGCGGCCGGAGTTGCTCTGGCAGAAATCTGCCTTGCGGACCTGGGTACCGTGGTTCTCGGGCCGGCTGACCCGCAACTCTGGGACGGACAGGCGGTGACGGTGGCGACCGATGAACCGCTCTGGGCCTGCATGGCATCGCAATACGCGGGCTGGAAGATTTCAGTGGGTGACTATTTTGCCATGGGTTCCGGTCCCATGAGAGCTGCTTACGCGGGAGAAGATCTCTTTAAAGAACTCGATTACCAGGAACAAGCAACAAAACTTGTTGGTGTTTTGGAGAGCGGACAACTGCCTTCGGCGGAAGTTTGCGGTCAGATTGCTCAGGACTGTCGAGTTGAAGTCAGTGACGTCACCCTGCTGGTCGCTCCCACAGCTAGTTTGGCCGGGACAGTTCAGGTGGTGGCGCGATCGCTGGAGACGGCGTTGCACAAGATGCATGTTCTCGGATTCGACCTGACCTCAGTTGTGCGTGGATTCGGCACGGCACCTTTGCCACCGGTTGCCCCGGATGACCTGACAGGGATCGGGTGGACCAATGACGCGATCCTCTACGGTGCCAAGGTCACGGTTTGGGTGCGTGGCGAGGATCAAATGCTTGCCCAGTTAGGGAGGCAGATTCCCAGCAGTGCTTCGAGCGATTTCGGGCGGCCTTTTCAACAGATTTTCGAGTCCTATGACCGGGACTTCTACAAGATTGACCCGCATTTGTTCAGTCCAGCCTCCGTGCAACTGGTAAATGTCGAAAGCGGTGTCTGCCACGAGTTTGGGGCCCTTTGTCCGGAAGTGTTGCAACAGTCGTTTGGATCCGCCTAGCAAACAGCCCTTGATTTTAATTCGTTCTTAAACGGGTGAGTGAGTGTCGCGATGCAAATAGGGTTTCTTGGCTCGGCAGACAGCTGGTACTACTCAGATTTGCTGCGGGCCTCCTCCTCCGATCAACGTCTCCTGCCGATCCGTTTTACTGATCTCTGTGGCCGCTGCGGGAGTTGCCCGGATAGGGACAGCGATCAAGTCGGTGGGACAGCCGCTGGTTCTTCGGCGGCCCGCTGGTTTGCA
>JAYGDG010000705.1:0-2559 GCA_046583015.1 Pirellulaceae bacterium
GTAGCAAGAACTACCCCGGCGGCGCTTGCTGGTAACAGCCGCTTCACCCGCTGACGGGTATCTAGCATTCTGCTATAGCTGAGCAGATTCGCTGAGGTAAGCGAGTACCACGTTTGAGTATCTTAACTGGAGAACTAAAGCACTAAAACTCCTTGAAAACACTCAATCCATTTCCATTTCCTGCACCAACCATTACTCTATAAACTGTGTAGTTAAAATGCGCTGCAATCAGTAGCGCGTCTTCTTATTTTGTCATCATCCATCAGTTGCTCCATGGAACACCGGCTCAAAAAGAAAAACCGTCGAGCAGACGTTCCGCTCCGACAACAACTGCTGCTCGAGAGGCTTGAAGACCGCCGATTGCTGACCGATGTCTCGGCTCCACCGATCCTGCAGTGGTTTGAGTCCTCCTACGACACGATCGAGCAACGCGCGCCCGATCTCTTTATGGCCGGCTACGGCGCCGTCTGGACGCCTCCACCCAGCCGTGGCGACACCAGCGACCTGACTGTCGGCTACGATGTCTACGATCGGTTCGACCTCGGGTACGCCGGCAAACCAACTCTCTACGGCACTGAAACCGGACTGACCACCATGATCGAGACCCTGCATGCAGCAGGCCTCGACAGCCATGTCGATTTCGTCATGAATCATAACGGTTACTCAACTTCGGCCACCGAAGGTTTTTATGAGGCCGGCGGATATCCGGGACTTGCCATCACGCTGCCCACTGACATCGATGGTGACTTTCATTCTGTTTTCTGGGGTGGTGACGAATACGAACGGCTGGCCGGCCTGATCGATATTGCCCACGAAAAAAACCACCAGTTCATCCGCAACCCCGTTGATCCCAATGATAGCCGCAATATTCGAGCGGGCACGATACCCGCTTTTGGACGACTGGCCAATGTGCCCGATCCGGCCAACCGCCGGTTCTACCCGGACGAGGGTCACAACACGATGTACGTCTACGATCCCAAGACGGGGGAAGCAGACATCCCTGTCCACCAGTTCAACCTGGACAATCCGCTGGCCGGTGACGCGACGGTGGAGAATGCCACCGGCTACCTGATGCGAAATGCCCAGTGGCTCATCCAGGTTGTCGGTGTCGATGGGCTGCGGATTGATGCTGGCAAGCATGTCCAGGGATTCACGCTTGATTTCCTGGATCGGGCTGTTTACCGTCAGAATCCCCGCCAACTGCTCGACGGCAGCACGAAGCATGTCTTTACCTACTCGGAGGTTTACGATGCTAACCCGGCAGTCCTGCATCCTCATGTCAAGAAGGATATTAACCCTGCCGATCCGGGACGCATCGGTGGTAACCGGGATACGCTCGACTTCAAGCTGTACTTTGCTCTCAAGGAAAACCTCGAACACGGAACGCAACCTGGCTGGGATAACTGGGACAGCAACCGGAGCGCCTGGTATCAAATCAAAGACGCTGCTCTCGACACAAGC
Organism: Pirellulaceae bacterium; assembly: GCA_046583015.1. Lineage (GTDB taxonomy): Bacteria > Planctomycetota > Planctomycetia > Pirellulales > Pirellulaceae > JAZADA01. Next base: position 1,462 of record JAYGDG010000705.1, read on the forward strand.
CCGGCCAACGGACAGGGTGACACACTGCACAATGGAAATGCCGGCGTGACCTTTGTACAAAGTCACGACGTCTACAAACCTTACCAGCTGGAAAACGTTGCTTACGCCTACACGCTAATGATGCCCGGCAACACGGTGGTCTACTTCAACGGCAAAGAATTCGGTGACAATCGCGATTTTCCCAAGGCCGGCCGAGCCGACGCACTGAGCGTGGCTGACGGCAGTGACCTGACTCGTATCCTGAAGGCCCGCACTACCCACGGTCGCGGGAATTATGCCGAGCGCTGGGTTGATAGTGACGGCCTGTTCTCCTTTGAACGGGAATCCAGTGCCGTGACCCTGCTCTCTAACCGCACCGACGGCGGGTTCGATTCTCGCACGCTCAGTCACGTCGGATTCGCCCCCGGTACTTACCTGGTTGAGTTGACCGGCAACGCAGCCGATTCCCAGCGAGATCCTTTTAACGACATCCCGGAAATCGTCCAGGTATTTGATGACGCTGGTGTCAACAAGGTCAACGTGCGGTTTCCACGCAACGCCAATGCCAACGGCGACTGGACCGGCGGCGGTTACCTGATCTACGGTCTACCTGCACCGCAAGCACCTGCCGGACTGGAATTGATCGGCGTCGACAGCATCCTGGCCGGCAACAGTTCCGTGAACAACGATTTTCAAAATGGTAGCCAGCGGCAAACTGACCTGCACGTAGTGACCGCGGATCAGCTGAACGTACGCCTGCAAACGGTCGAAGTGAACCTGCTAGGATCGCTGCGAGACGCCTGGGCCGACGGTGACAATGCGCTACTTAAACTTGATGGCGGCCGACCTATCAATACCCTCAATCCAAACAGCACAGCCAGTGGTGTCGACTATGACCAGCCCGGTGATGTTACCTATGGATTTGGGCGATTCGAGCAAAAGTCCAGTCCGCTGATCGGGCCAGGTGGACTCGCTGACAGCAGCTGGCAGGGGGATGGAGAATTCCTGCAAACGATCGACACCAGCCAACTGGAAGAAGGACCTCACTTCCTCGAAGCACGTGCTTTTCGACACCGCACCGACGATGGACCCGCCGTCTTCGAGAGCTTTAAGAAAGTC
>JAYGDG010000746.1:0-2031 GCA_046583015.1 Pirellulaceae bacterium
TGGTATGAGCCTGCCGGCCCTGGTGGCGAACCGGGCGAACGCAGCTCCATCAAGTTCGACGGGAAAGGCCAAGTCGACCATTTTGATTTGGCTCGGTGGAGGAGCTTCCCACATTGATACCTGGGATATGAAACCGGATGCTCCGGCTAACATCCGCGGGCCTTTCCAGCCGATCGAAACTTCGGCACCGGGAATCCAGTTGTGTGAGCATCTGCCAAAACTTGCCAAGCAGGCTCATCGCCTGGCCATTGTCCGTTCCGTCGGCCATTATCGTCGCGGCACGGGTGACCACCATGCTGGTTATTACTACAACCTGACCGGCCATCGGCCGGATCCGAGTTTTCCGCAACTGCTCAACGCCCGCAAGCCGCGACCGACTGACTGGCCGGCCATTGGTACGGTGGTCGGTTTGAAGTCACCAGCGCATCCCTACTTGCCACAAACGATCACGTTGCCCTCCAAGCCTGGAGCTCCTGAATACACTCGCCCCGGTCAGTTTGCCGCTCGACTGGGCATGCAACATGATCCGCTCTACGTACTGGTCGACAAAGAGGACCCGATGAAGTTTGCCGCCCCGGCAATTGAACTCAAAAAAGATATTTCCGTCGATCGGCTGGTCGCCCGTCGCCAGTTGCTGGATGACTTTAATCAGTCGGAACGTGCCTTTGACGAGTTTGCCAATGTTGATTCATTGCGCACCTTTCAAGACAAGGCCTTTTCACTACTCCGCTCCAGCCAGAGCAAGAATGCCTTTGACCTCTCCGAGGAACCCGAGTCGGTGATCGAGCGTTATGGCAAGACGCACAATGGGATGAGCATGTTGATGGCCCGCCGCCTGGTCGAAGCGGGTGTTCCGTTTGTCAGTGTTTTCTGGAAAGGAAACAAGAAGCTGGCCGAGGCCAAGAACTGCAAGAGTGGTGGTGGCTGGGATACGCATGGTAACAACTTCGTTTGCCTGAAGGACGTCTTGTTGCCGGAACTGGATCACTCCTTCACTGCCTTGCTGGATGATCTTGCTGAGCGAGGTTTGCTCGATGAAACCCTGATCATGGTCAACAGTGAGATGGGGCGCAAACCAAAGATCGGTGACCCGCGCAGTGGCGGTGAAAAAGGGCAGGGGCGTGACCATTGGACCCATGCCCAGTCCGTCCTGTTTGCCGGTGGTGGTATCCGAGGCGGGCAGGTCTATGGCACGTCCGATCGGCATGCGGCCTATCCGGCCGATCTTCCCATTGCCCCGGAAGATATTGCCAAGACGGTCTATCATGCGATGGGCATTGATGACTTGACCGCCATCGACAAGGGAGGCCGCCCCTATAACCTGATGGAAGAGGGCCGGCCGATCACCGAGCTCTTCTAGCTTGAACTGCCCCCCCAGCTTTTTTCTTTGTGAGCTGGTAAATTCTTTCTTTTTGACGGTCAGTGTGTCAGAATACGGCTGTTTTGCTGACAGCTTAAGTTACTTATTTTTTTCAGCTAATGAAGGAACGCATCATGCGAGAAGGCAACACCATTCGACGCTGGGCTCAACTCAACACCATGGCTCTCGCCAGCCTGCTTTTGCTGGCCGGCCTGGCACGATCTGAGGATTGGCCCATGTGGCGGCATGATGCGGGTCGCAGCAGTGCCACTAGCGAGCAACTGCCTGCAGGTTTGTCACTGCAATGGTCCCGGCAACTGGTTGAGCCTCGCATGGCCTGGCCAGAGGATCCACGGATCCATTTCGACGCCACCGTGGAACCGGTTTACGCCGGGGGTCTGGTCTTTGTTCCTTCCTCGACAACCGACTCCGTGACGGCGCTCGATGCTGCCTCCGGTACCGAGCGTTGGAAGTTTTTTGCCGATGGCCCGGTCCGTTTCGCCCCGGTTCGTAGCCCGCAGTGTCGCATTAGCGCCGACACCGTTGCGGCTGCCGAGCGGGGTGTGGAAGAAAAGAGGGAATCGTGATGGCGCACTTCGCAACGACCGCCATAGCCCAGTAGTCGACAAAGCGAGCGCCTTCTTCGACCGAATCTTGGGGTCTTGCGTAAT
>JAYGDG010000799.1:0-1560 GCA_046583015.1 Pirellulaceae bacterium
GCGCGAACATTTATCAAGGACAAGGATCCCAACAAGCGCGACAAGCTGGTTGATTACCTGCTGGAGCATCCCGGGTATGGCGATTTTTTTGCCAACAAGTGGGTGATGATCCTGAGGAACCAGCGATTGAACAACAACACCCAGTTGACCTTTGGGTTTCATGACTGGACACGCCGGGCTCTCCAACAGAACATGCCCTACGATCAGTTTGTCCGCAATGTGCTGGCCGCCTCCGGTGATAACGAGGTTCATCCGGCTGCCTCCTGGTATGCCCAGGTCAATTCCACCATCGAGCAGACGGAGGATTCAGCACAGCTGTTTCTCGGCCTGCGGATCCAGTGCGCGCGTTGTCATCACCACCCGTTTGAACAGTGGAGCCAGAATGATTACTACGGTTTTCAGGCCTTCTTCTCGCAGGTCGGGTTAAAGGTAAGCCGCGGCGGCATCCCCAACGGCAGCGTCTTCCACCGAGCTCAGCAGGCGACCGCCAAGAATCCGCGGAGCAATGCCGTTCTCAAACCCACCGGCCTGGGAAGCGCCCCATTGGACATTCCGGCCTACGAGGATCCCCGCCATGCCCTGGTCGATTGGATGAGCCGCCCGGAGAATCCCTTCTTCAGCAAGGCGCTGGTCAACCGCTACTGGAAACACTTCTTCGGACGGGGCCTTGTCGACCCGGAGGATGACATGCGGGTCACGAACCCTCCCTCGAACCCCCAGCTACTGGATGCCCTGGCAGCAAACTTTATCCAGAACAAATTTGACCTCAAGCAACTGGTACGGGACATCTGCCAGTCAAAGGCGTATCAATTGAGTTCCGAGCCAAACGAATTCAACGAATCAGACAGGCAAAACTTCTCCAGTTTTTATCCTCGTCGCATGAATGCCGAACCCTTGTACGACGCAATTAACCAGGTTGCCAACACCCCGGTCACCTTTTCCGGCATGCCGACTGGCACCCGGGCGGTGCAATTGCCCGACAGCGGTTTTAACGACTATTTCCTGATGGTCTTTGGCAAGCCCCAGGCAGCCAGTGCCTGCGAGTGCGAACGGAGCGACGACGCGAACCTGGCCCAGTCGCTACACCTGCTTAACTCCACCGATATCCAGGGCAAGCTTGCCAGTGCCAATGGCCGGGCGGCGCTGTTAGCTGCCGACAAGGAATTGACCACCGACCAAGGCATCGACGAATTGTACTTCTGGGCTTTTTCCAGGCCAGCCAAGCCGGGCGAGCGGGAGTTGATCGTGAAGTACTTCGAGAAACACCCCAACAAGAAACAGGCTTTCGAAGATTTGCTCTGGGCATTATTGAATACAAAGGAGTTTCTGTTCATCCGTTAATGGTCCTGGACGACCAGGTACCAGCATACCGCGATCAGGGACGATCGCCTGCCGGAGCATGCCGAGCAACGACTCGCCAAACCCCGAGGAGGACGATCCATGAGGATTCTCACGCGTGCCTGCCGTCGCCACGCCAGGCCGTTACTGATCGGGATTCTCCTGCTCCCCTGCCTGGCCGAGCACGCCATCGCACAACTGCCCATCGTCCGATTGTTCGCC
>JAYGDG010000867.1:0-5022 GCA_046583015.1 Pirellulaceae bacterium
CTCCCTAAATGGAGTCACTCATGATGCGATCTACGGTCTTTGTCCTGGTGTTATTGATCAGCACGCCTTGCCTGGCGGCGGAGCCGACGTTTACCGGTACCTGGCTGACGAGCTTTGGACCGATGCAGCTCAAGCAGGAAGGCGACCGTGTCACAGGAAGCTACTCGATGCAGGGAGTGCAATGTCCCCTCTCCGGGAAGGTGAAGGATGGAAAATTCGAATTTACCTACCGGGAAGCGACCACTAACGGGGAAGGCTGGTTTCAGTTAGCCAAGGATGGCAAGACTTTCTTGGGCAAATGGCGAGCAATAGGGAGCACCCCCTGGTTGGAGTGGAAAGGAATTCGCTCGGCAAAAGAAACCGGATTTGCTGGCCTCTGGACTAGTACTTTTGGCCGCTTACGCCTGGTTCGCAAAGGTGACGCCATCGAGGGGATTTATACGGGGCTGGGTGAGTCGACGATCACTGGCAAGGTGAAGGACGGACGGTTTGAGTTTCGTTACCAGGAACCGACTGCCAAAGGAGAAGGCTGGTTCGAGTTCGCCGAGGGGGGAACTGTCCTGAAGGGCAAATGGAGGCCCGACGGTGGCGAGCAATGGGGCGACTGGAACGCGACGCGGATTGTCGCTAAGCCCGGGATCATTTACCTGGTGGTTTTGGAAGCGCGCTGGGAGACCAGCCTGGCGGAGCAGGAATATGCCTTTGGTGACATGCTCAAGACCTACTTTGAGCGGACGCCGAATGTGCAAGTGCGGCGACGGGCTCTCAATGAGGCCGGGGACTTGGGGCGCTGGTGTCGCGAACTGGCCCTCTTAGCAGAGCCGGTCGTCTTGTCCTTGTCATCCCACGGGACGGCCGAGGGGCTCCAGGTGGGCGGTCAGACCGTGAAGCCGGAGGTAATTGCTGAGAGCTTGCGCTATGCGGATAACATCCACCTGGTCCATTTTTCTTCCTGCCTGATGATGAAGAATCAACTTGCCGAACGGGTTGCCAAGCAATTGGGAAGCCGCGCGACCTTCCCCATTTCCGGTTACACGACAGCCGTCGATTGGGGAGCCAGTGCGGTCATTGAATTCATGTATTTTGACCTGATCTTGGCGCGCCGAATGCCCCCGGCCAAGGCTGCCCAGCAGATCAAGATTCTTTTTCCGACGGCAGGTAACAAGCGCGTTCCGGGAGCCGTTTTTGCACCGGCCGGTTTTCGAATCCTGCTGCCGACGCCACCGGTAACTGAGCCGGCCAAGCCAGCCAAGGAAAAGGCCGCTGCGAGTGAGGCCAAGCCGGCCAGTAAACCATGACGCGTGTTGCCTAGTCGGCAGCTTCTCGGACCGGTGGCAGCTTATCGGCAAAGCCGGCGCCGGTTCGTTTCAGTTCGGCAACGGTTTGCGCCCGCATCCTGGTCAGTCGCTGGTGGTGCTTACCGAGCAGGGCAAGATTCGTCAATTCCTCTGGATCTTTGTCGAGATCGTACAATTCTTCGATCTCGTTAGCCTCCAGAGTGCGAATGTACTTGTATCTGCCGTCATGCAGCGACGCGTACCAGGGAACGGCGGCGACGCGCCGCAAGACAGCCAGGTCGCTGGGGATCGTATTGGTATCGGAACCATACTGTCGAGCTGTAAAGGTGGTCAGCAATGGACGTTGCCAGTTCTCCTTCGGTTTCTTGAGCAGCGGGACAAGGCTGCGACCGTGCATTTTCCAGGGCAGCTTAATCCCAGCCAGTTCGAAAAATGTTGGTACCAGGTCCGGGCCACCGACGGGCGTATTGCAGACAGCCTTTTGTGGCAGCAACTTGGGCATGGAGACGATCAGGGGGCTGCGAATGTTGGCGTCGTAAGGAGCCACCTTGGCTCGGAAACCATGTTGTCCCCAGGCAAATCCCTGGTCGGAAGTGAAGACGATCAGGGTGTTCTCGTATTGCCCGGTCTCCTTAAGTGTTTTGACAATCTTACCGATGGCTTCGTCTAGCGCCAGAACTCCCTGGTGATACTGGCGAACCCAGTCGTTGAGGGTGCTGCCATGCAGCCCCGTACCGGGGCTTTGTTCGCCGGTGGCTCGGCGTCTGCCCTTGAGATGGGGTTGGCCGTCATCACCGCGGTACCAGGCGGCAATATCCTGCATGTACTGCGGTTTTCCTGGGCGGGGTGGGAAGATGTCTTTCGGTGTCGGAATACGAATATCCGGATAGGCGGTAAGATGTCGTTGAGCCGGGGTGAAGGGGCCATGGACGGCGCCGTAGCAGAGCCACAGGTACCACGGTTTGTCGGGATCGCGGCCTTTACCTTGAAGGTATTCAAGGGCCCACTTCGTATAGTTGTCCGTCGAGTAACCTTCCACGATCTTGAACGGTTTGCCGTTCTCCTCGATTCCCTGTTCCTTGTAGTAGTTGCCCGGTCGCGATGAGGGGCGAGGTCGATTCCAGACGATCTGGTAATCCCAGTCGCGCCCGTAACCCGTATCGGTGCCGGTGTGCCATTTGCCAATGTGGGCGGTCTGGTAACCGTGTTGCCGAAAGACCTTGGGCCAGAAGGGGCATTTGGCTGGATCGTAGGTGCTGCCCGGGTAGGCGCCCTCCATCCGCATCGATTCGACTCCATGCTGGTAGTGTCCGGTCAGCAAGGTTGCCCGCGAGGGCATGCACCAGGTTCCAATGTAGGCATACTTGAAGCGGATTCCGTTGGCTGCCAGTTGATCCATGTTAGGTGTTTTGACGAAGGAATAGGCTTCCGGGTAGCAGCCAACAGACCGATGCGAATGATCGTCGGTATAGATAAAGAGGATATTGGGTCGCTTGGCCGCTTCAGCAGTTTGTAGGCAGCCAAGCAGCAGTGTGAATGCTAGTAACAGTCTCTGTTTCATGAGATTGGCCTCGGATTTTGTGGAAGTGTGGACACGCTAGTCAAGAGATGCCCGGATAGCAAAGAACCCGGTGGCCATTTTAAAGGCCAGCACAGCATTACAGATCCACACCACGTAAGTAAACGTGTCCGTCCAGCCTTCAGGGGTTAGGATCAACAGATCCAGAGCTAGCCAGATATAGATTACGAACCGCGGACGCGCTACCCAGCTGTACGGTTTTTCCAGAGCATTACGGACCATGGCAAAAGCGACCACCATGGAATAAGTGAATAGGTAGATGGCAGCTGCCAGGATGGAGACGTACTGATCAACCATCAAGACAATCATCGACGCGGTGACGACGAGCTGGTCAGCCATGGAATCGGTAAACGACCCTTTTGCCGAAGCCTTACCTTGATGCCGTGCCACGGGTCCATCCAGTCCATCCAGAAGTACGTGCAGTAGCAGGCAGAGTAGTGCCCACTGGGGTGATTGCCACCAGACAGCGCAGAAGCCCAGGCCGACGACCAGTGAGAAGAGGGTTACATGGTTGGCCGTGATCTTCATGCGTGACAGCAGTTGTAACAGCGGGTCCAATAAACGTGCTCGCAAGTGTTGGAAGCGGACCATCCCGGCTCGCTCACCACTGGAGTAACAATCGGCCGTTAATTTGGAGTCATCTGCCATCGGTTTCATCACCCGAGGTTTCAAAGCGTAGGATTTCACACGCCAGTGTTTTCAAGGGGGCTCCACTGTTATAGAACACCAGGCCGGCAAATTCAAAGTCTTTCACGATTCCGTGCGTATGTCCAAAAAAGACCCGTCGGATTCCTTGATCAGGATGAAGCCCGACGTTGGACAGGTATTGGGTAAGTCGTTTGCAGATGCGACGCGGACGATTGACCAACAGGTTGGCTAGCGAGGGTAATCGCAGCAAAAAAACCAGGTCGTAGAGGCTGTTCTTGAGCCTCCCACGTTTTTCGTGATTGGCCCAGCGCGAACGACGCTTTTCCAGTTGTGGCTGCGTTGGCCTGGTGTGGACCACGTCCCCGTGCAGGAAAAGAGCGTCACCATGCTGGTACCAGTATTCGTAGATTTCAAAATCCCGATTGGTTTTGGCCAGTTCCCGGAGGTCATTAATGTAGGTCGGAGCGCAATCGTGATTGCCAGCCAGGTAGACGATCTGTTTGCCCAGGTGCCGGTCGGTAAAATCCCTCAACCATTGCAGGGCCGCCACTTCCGTTGTTTGCTGGTCGGAGAGTTGGCTCCATTTGAAATCGACAATGTCGCCGCCCAAGACAATTAAATCGGCTTCTTCCGCGGCGCGGTCAAGTTGCGGCATCAGTGCATCGATCACTGATCTCTGTGAGAACATGTGAAAGTCGGAAGTAAAGATGCCGCGCATGATTCTCAAAAGACCGTGGTGTTCAGGGATCTTTGCGGGGCTTTCCCCGTTCAGTCTGTTATCGTCGCGTTTTTTATTCCCAGCGGCAAGGGCCGCGCTGATCGGGAACTGGCAATGATTCGGTTTGGCTCGTAAGTGTGGTATAAACAGGTTTCCGAAGGATGGGACTATCCTGGATTGCTCGTTTAAGAAGGAAGTAGGTTACCGTGATTCGTAAATTGATTGCTCTAAGCATCTTGTTGCTACTGGCCTTGTCCCACGTTTTGGAGGCTGCGGACAAACCGAATATCCTGTTTATTGCCATCGATGACCAGAATGATTGGATCGGTTGCCTGGGGGGCCATCCGCTGGTCAAAACCCCTCACATTGATGGACTGGCTTCCCAAGGGACCCTTTTCAAGAACGCCCATTGCCAATCGCCACTCTGTAACCCGTCGAGGACCAGTCTGTTGACCGGATTGCGCCCTTCCACCAGTGGTATTTACGGACTCGCTCCCTGGTTTCGCAACGTGCCAGCGCTGGCCAGTCGCGTTTCATTACCTCAGCACCTGGCTGCCCAGGGCTATACCACCTACTCAACAGGCAAGATTTTTCACGGTCGCTACGGCCGTCAAAAGACCGACAAGGAATTCCATGTGCTGGGCCCGGCAGCTGGAGTTGGCGCACGACCAGCGAAGAAACTGGTGAACACGCCGAGCCAGCATCGACTGGTCGATTGGGGTGTCTTCCCGCACAAGGACGAGGATAAAGGAGATTACAAGGTAGCCCAGTGGGCCGTT
>JAYGDG010000897.1:0-2771 GCA_046583015.1 Pirellulaceae bacterium
ATCCGGGACGACGGCCGTCGTGTGCTGTGCTGGCCGGGCCAAGCGTTGATAGATAGATTGTCGCAGTTGTTCGAGGCCTTCTCCGGTAACACTGCTGATCTGAATCCCGACAACGCCGGTTGGTTCACAAGGTGTCAGGTCTGCCTTGGTGATCACGTGAAGACGAGCAGACAGATCGTTGAGTTGCAACTGCTGTTGCTCCCATGCGTTCGGGGCTCGTGTGCCATCGATGCAGAGGAGTTCGAGTGTCGCCTGTGCGGCTTGTTCGCGAGCCACCTGCTGAGCTTGCTGGGCAACACGGTCATGTCCCGTGGCCTGGGTAGTACCGGCTGTGTCAATGAGCAGACACTCCAGGGTATTGATTTTACAGCGTTGGGTGACATAGTCTCGTGTCGTTCCTTGTTCGGCCCCTACGAGTGCCGCAGAGTCGCCTGCCAGGGCGTTAAGCAGACTGCTCTTCCCCACGTTTGGTGCCCCTCGCAGGACAATCCGAATCTGCGAATTATGTTCATCACGGTCACGGATCTGATCGAGCGTGGTTGTCATGACATGGCTGATCTCGTCCAGTTGTTGCAAGAGTTCTGCAGGGCTAATGAACTGAATATCTTCCTCGACAAAATCGAGTCCTGCTTCAAGGTGGGCCAACAGCGTCAGCAGTTGTTCACGCAAGGTATGCAGAGGTGTCGCCAGGCCGCCGGCAAGTTGAGTCAAGGCAATATCGAGTTCCCGCTGGTTTGTTGCATCGATGACCCCCAGGACTGCTTCCACCTGGGTCAGATCCAGGCGTCCTGCCAGGAACGCACGCATTGTGAATTCCCCGGGTTGGGCCAACCGGGCTCCTTGCTGGCAGAGCATTTCTACAGTGATGTCCAGCAGCGGCGGAGATCCGGCCAGGTGAATTTCTGCAGACGGTTGCCGTGTATAACTGCGCTGGTCTGGCCAAAAATAGAGCTGGCAGGGCAGCGGAGCAACCTCCGGGTGCAGCTGCAATCGCCCTTGAATCCGTTGGGGTGAAATGACGGTTGCCAGTGTTTCGGCGTCATCTGGAAAACAGGCGGCGAGGACAGAGAGCGTTCCTGGTCCGCTGACTCGTACGATTCCCTGGTTTGCCGGACCAGGGGCTGAGGCAATCGCGGTGATCACATCGTCGGTGAGAAACGACATGGAAGGTCACCTTTTTTTCTTGCCTTTTTTCTTGCGACCAGCAGACTGGCGCGCATTCCCGTTGCGTTGGGATTGATTCTTGCCGGACCGAATTACTCGTTGCCGAGCTTTTTCTGCGATCTCTTCCGGTGTACCGACCTTTGGCAGTAGTTTGCGTTCGGCAATGCCCCAGCCACTGGAAATAATAAAGTAGAGGCAAAGTCCGCTGGCAACCTTAAAGAACAGGATTCCCATAAAGAGCATCATGTACTTCATCATTTTTTGTTGCATGCGTGTCTGGTCATCGGTTGCTGGTGGCGTAAACATCTTCTGTTGAAGAATAAACAGCGCGATCGTAATGATCGGCAGGATATTGAAGAAGGGTCCTAACCATCCGGTCTCGCGACTGGTGATCATCGACCAGCTGATGGCGGATTCCCACTGCCAGAACATATCGGGAGCAGCCAGGTTGCTGCACCAGGACAGTCCGGGAATCAGTGGAGCGTCTCGCAATTCGATATCGACGGACAGGCATCGGTAGAGACCGATGAAAACTGGCAGCTGAAAAAACATCAGCAAACAGCCACTAAACGGATTGTAGTTATATCGGCTGAAAAGCTCACGTTGCGCTCGGGACCGTTTCTCCATGTCGTTCTTGTACTTTTCAGCGATTTTCTTCATCTCGGGAGAGAGAAATTGCATCATTTGGGCGCCGCGGGTGGTTTTCCGACTGATGGGGAACATTGCCCCTCGCACGACGATCGTTAGCATCACGATGGCCAGCCCAAAATTACCCACGATGGCATAGAAGAAATGCAGGATTGTCGACATCGGTTTGACGACCCAGGAGAACCAGCCATATTCGATTGCTGACTGCAGCCCGTAGCTTTTCAGGATCTTCTTATGTTTGGGGCCTAAGAACAGTCGGTAGCGGGTCGTTTTTTTCTTCCCCACGGGAATCTCGTGTGTTGGGCTGATTACGAAAAATGAACTATTCACCGTCCGAACGTTCTTACCCTTCAAATTGGTACGTGTGTCGACCTGAAACGTAGCCGCATCGTCGACGTCGAACGGTTGCAGCTTCTTCCCCTCGGAGGATTGCTGGTTGAGGAGAATAGCGACAAAGTACTGGGTGTCGACACCTATATAGTCGAGGGTTGGCCGGTCGCCATCACTGTCTACGACCGAGGTGCCAGGTAACTTGGGTTCCTTCTGCCGGTTCTTGTAAATGGCAGCTCCCCCGTGCATCCGCTGGCCGTCTTTTGGTTTCTTCCAGATCACGTCACGGGAACCTGCCACTCGGAACATCTTGGGATGGACCTTGTTGCTGTACCACCAGCCTTCCAGAGGCAATCCGTTAGGTCCGTCTAGCCGAAAGGCGATTTTCTGGGATTTTGCTGCCTGGTTATGCAGGCTGATATCCAGGTCAAGGTGGTAGGTATTGGTCAACGTGTAGCGTTTGACGATTTTCAGGCCACCGGCTAGACCTTGAGCTTGAGCTGTCTGTTCATCAATCAGGAAGTGAAATTCAATGGCCGGTTGTTTGCCTTCTGGAAAGTGCACGTCCCAGTTGCTTTCCCGCAGGGATGGCAAACTGGCAATCTCCTTTTCAGCGCCTGTCAGGGTCG
>JAYGDG010000160.1:0-1708 GCA_046583015.1 Pirellulaceae bacterium
TGCTACAGCTGCAATGAAACCCGCTTTGCTTTCGTCAATTGTTTTGGTGACACTACATCCCACGACCAGCAGGAACATCAAACAGATGGCAAGTGTGTTCTTCATGGCATTCCCCTCAGGAGATTATTCCACACAGCCCCCCATCTTCGCCCCCTGAGGCGGCGCCTGCAAGGGTTTTGGCAGGCTGAGCAAGCAGATACAGCAGCCGATCATGCTGCTGGTCGGTTCATTACTCGTCCTCCGTCGACCCGTGCCCTCGTTTAGCAGCAAACTCAAAGCGGCGCAGCACGCGGTGGCAACCTGATACAGCGGACCACAGGGAGGGCACAAACCAGCCAGAGAGAACTGTCCAATAGACCTGTCAACGCGAACCGCTGCTCTCCCGCGATCAAAGCTCGACGACTTGCTTGCTCTTGAGGGATTGATCGGCAGCAAAGACAATTCGCAAACTGGTCATGACGCGATCCTGGTGAGAGGACATATCTGTGTCGTTGCGAATGCAATCAATAAAGGCCTGCTGCTCGAGCAGTGCCAGCCCCTCGTGATCGGGCTCTGCGATCTTAATGACTTCATCTTCGCGGACGAATTCCTTCTCCTGTTGCTCGGCATAATGCCGGATAATGGTGTTCGCCTCTACGTGATGGCCCTTATCATCGGATCGCCCCTTCTCTGGGCAAATGCTGGCCGACCCTGCCGGACCGACAATGTCCTTGATGAAGTAAGCCGTCTCGCTCATCATCGGGCCCCAACCTGCCTCATACCAGCCGACCGAACCGTCTTCAAATTCGACCTGGAGCTGGCCATAGTTACAAATATGTTCCGGCACGAGATCCCAGTTGCGACAGCCAATGGCGTGCACCCTCACCGGTCGGCTCTGGGCCATCTGGTACATGATATCGACGTAGTGAACGCCACAGTCAACAATCGGCGACTGCACCTGCATGATGTTATAGAGCGTATCGTAGAACTCTCCCTTAGTCTGTTGATTCAAGTTCATCCGCATGGCCAGTGGCTTGCCCAACTCGTGGGCGATTTCTGTAAACTGGTTCCATGACGGATGCGTCATGAGGATGTAGCCGACATACAACTTGCGATTGACTCGATTGGCCAGGTCGAACAGTTCCTGGCATTGTTCAATCGTTTCGGCAAGCGGCTTTTCTACGAAGACATCAAGCCCGCGCTCCAGGGCCGTGGCAACATAGTGATAGTGAGAGTCGGTATAGGTGCTGATAGCCACTGCGTCGGGCGAAGTTGTTTCGAGGGCTTGCTCGAAGTCCGTAAAGCGGGGAACATCGCCAGCCAGGAGGCTGGCCAGCTTCTCTGAACTGCTGTAATTCCTCGTCACGATTCCCACGTTGCGGACCCCCTCGATCTGCTCGTAGGCCTTCGCATGCAGCGTCCCCATGAAGCCGGCGCCGAGGCTCAACACTTTTATTTCATCACGCATCGCATGCTCCCTTGCCCAGTCAGTTCAAGTTGCCTTACCAGTCATTATGAATGACTGGTGGCTGCCTTAATAGAATAGCAGACTCCACGAGTGGCCTGGCCCACCCCCACAGCAAGAGGCGCCCGCAAGGCTCTTGGCAGAATGGGACGTAGCCGACCGTTACAAAAGGAGGTGTTGCCACTTGTCGAAGGGAAAACGGTCAGTGAAAATGCCACTTGTGGCACTGATTCGATTTCGGACCTATTGTCCGTAAGGAGGCAA
>JAYGDG010000232.1:0-1579 GCA_046583015.1 Pirellulaceae bacterium
CGAACACATGACTTCACCAAAGACAGCTGCTACAGGAGGATCATCCTGGTCCTGGAATACGACGACAGCCGGCCCGGGCAACTGTTCAAAGGAAGCCAGCTGTGCCTGGATGCTGCCATAGGCATCTCCACCAGCTGGCGGGGCATCGGCGCGAAAACAGGCCGTGGTGGCAAATCCGACCATCGGTGCCAACTCTGGAAAACCGCATTGGACGCGGTGATCCATGTATCCCTGGTTACGGGGTCGGAAATCAAATAACTCAATGACGTTACAAATCGTCGGTGTGTCAAACTCTGCTAGTCGGTCCAGTGTTTCCTGTGAAATCGTCATTGTCGGTTCTTTCCGTGTCGCGTGAGTGTGGTGGGTCCAGTTGTCCGATAAAACACGGTTGCAGCAACCATGAATTGCTCTTGAACCTACCACGACCTCCCTCCCTGCTCAACCAGAGAAAGGGGAGTCGCATCGAACAATCCGCCACGCTAAACTGCCCTTATCACCGGTTGTTTTTCCAACGCTCAAGGAAGCTCTTGATGACCAGACCTTATCACCTCCGCGAGGTAAGACCCTCTCTCTTCTCCAGGTCACAGGCAACAAGGTTAGCCTGCTTACTGGTGGCAGCATGCTTCTTAACACCTCAGCTTCTGCTGGGCGGTACGATCAAAACCATCGCCGGTACCGGCCAGGCAGCCAACAATGGCAGCGGCGGTCCCGCCACGAAGATCAATGTGGGATCACCATTTGGTGTCGAGATTGGCCCCGACAAGAACCTCTACATCACCGAGGTTGAAAACCACCGTATCCTGCGATTAGAGTTTAGCAGCGGCAAGATAACGACCGTCGTGGGAACCGGTCAACAAGGTTATTCCGGTGATGGAGGCCCCGCCTCGGCAGCCAATCTCAACGAACCGTATGAAGTTCGCTTTGACTCTGCCGGCAATATGTATTTTGTCGAGATGAAAAACCATATCGTCCGTTGCGTGGAAAAGAAAACTGGCAAGATTCGCACCATCGCAGGAACAGGAACGGCTGGCTTCTCTGGCGATGGTGGGCCAGCAATCAAAGCGCAAATGAAGAGTCCCCACAGCATCGCCCTGGATGACCGGCAAGGCCTCTACGTCGCAGACATCGGGAACCATCGCATCCGGCGTATTGACCTGCAGACCGGGACTATCACGACCATTGCCGGTAACGAAAAGGTACAACTGCCGCAGGATGGCCAGCGTGCTGAGGGAAATCCGATCCGAGGTCCCCGGGCCCTCTACTATCGCGACCAAACCCTCTGGATCGCTCTGCGGGAAGGCCATAGTGTCTGGAGGCTGGACCTAACCAGCGGAACCCTGCACCATGTTGGCGGAAGTGGCATCAAGGGGTTCGCTGGTGACAACGGAGCTCCCGAAAAGGCCCAGTTCAACGGGCCCAAGGGAATTGCCCTGGGACCCCAGGGCAATGTCTACGTGGTTGACACCGAAAACCAGGCCATCCGCAAGATCGACCTGCAGAACAAACGCATTACCACCGTTGCCGGACAAGGCCCCGGCCACCGAGGTGGCAAGGGAGACAACGGACCAGCCACCCAGGC
>JAYGDG010000272.1:0-6751 GCA_046583015.1 Pirellulaceae bacterium
GAACGGGAATTGGGGCGAGTGCGGGGTGAGATTGAACGCATGGAGAGCATGTTTCGCTCGCTGCAGAGTCGCATCAAGATGACCACCGTGACCATCAATGCTAGAGAAGAACGCGGTTATGAGCCTCCACAGGCTCCTTCCTTCGGCAGTCGCCTCGGTAAGGCCTGGTCCAACTCCATCTACGGGATTGGCGAAGGTGTCAAGAATTTAATGATCGGCCTGGTTGGATTCATCCCCTGGCTGGTCCTGATCATCCCGGCTGCCTTCCTGTTGCGTTTTGGCTGGCGTCGCTGGCGCCGCCGGAGAAGTGATTGAGTTCGCAGCCACCTGCTTTCTTGATTCCAGGTTGACCAGCACGATACCGATCGCTACGCAAACTGCCGACAGTGGTAGCCAGGGTGAATAGGGATCGTTGCGGAGCAGGAAGGCAAACAGCAGACCAAACAGGGGCGTGGAAAAACTGTAGATGGAAATCTGGAAAGCCGCGTGTTTACGCAGCAAGTGTGCCTGGATGGCAAAACACAAGCCTGCCACGAGGATGCCCTGGTAAGCAATTCCCAAGGTTGCCGCCGTGACTTTGCCGGCAAAGTTCTCCTGGCCGGCCGCTGCCGACCATTTTGTGAAATCTTCAAACATCATCGTGTACATGGCAAACAGCAGGACACCCACGATGTCATGCCAGAGGATGAACCGTCCCGGTGGCATCCGTTTGACCACGTGCTGTGTGTAGAGAATTTTAACCGCCAGGATCGCAGCGCTGGCCAGCAGTAGCAGGTCACCACTGAGGTTGGGAGAATCGGCTTGGGAAACATCCTGCCGACCTTCGAAAACCATGAATGTCAGGAACACTCCGCCCGCTGCGATTGCCAGCCCCAACGTCTGTTTGAAGTTCATCCTGAGTGTCTTGAGAACAAGGTGCTCGATCGCCACGATCCAGAAGACAAAGGTGTTGATCAGCAGCGTGGCGTGCGATGAGTTCGATTTGTCGATTCCCATCGTGAAGAAGGTGATTTGAAAAAAGAGCAGGCAGCCCCCGCCTAGAATCCACTTCCGTTCACTCCGTAACAGTTTCCTGGAGGATCCTTCTGCCTGGCACCAGAAACACATGAACAAGGCGGCCAGGGCAAAACGTAAGCCGGAGACTGCCACCGGGGGTAATAAATCAACCGAATAGCTGACAGCCACGGGAGTTCCACCCCAAAGGGCGGCCGTCATCAGGATCAGCGCCGCGGAGGGAAATCCAATGGGTTGGGGTGCGGGGATTTGTGGTCTAGAATCATCCAGGTTGTGCGACATTCATCACTTTCAATCAGCCACCTGCGTGGTACGAGGTTTTCCAAAGGAGCAGATCATGGGGTTCTTTCTGTTTCAATCGCTTGCCTGCCTGGCAACGCTGGCCGCCCCGGTACAAGATCAGCAACCGGCAATTGTCGTCAATGTATGTGACCTGGGCGCCGTCGGCGATGGCCAAACCGATGATACCAGGGCCATCCAGGCCGCCATCGATAAGGTGGCCAAAACCGGTGGGCGGGTCCTGTTGCCTCCTTCCAAGAAACCCTACCTGATTCGTAAGGCCCTCACGATTCGCGCCAGTCAGACAGAATTGTATGGTCCCGGGGCGACTATCAAAATGGCAGATCATGCAATTGACGGGAAAGTCATCGATTGCATCGAGATCGTCGGTACGGAAAAGGAAATTATTCACAACGTCACGGTTCGTGGATTGACCATTGACGCGAACTACTGGCAGCAAAAAGATAGCTATAACCCGCGAGGAATCGATTCCGACTGGGCCACCAAAGTCCTTATCGATAAGGTCACGATCAAACAGCCCTTCGTGGGATTGACTTTCGGTTTGGGTGTTACACATAGCGAAGCGCGAGATTGTCTCATCACCCAGTGGCACAATGATGCCTACGATGCCAGTGGCGATGGCCGTAGCGGTAGCTGCCACCACATTCGTTTTGTCCGTTGCCGGGCGGTGAACAGCCCCAACCAGGCAGACGGTGGACTTACCGGCAACCGGGATGATGCCTGGGAACTAGAAGATGGCTGCTTTGATGTTGAGCTGATCGACTGCGTGGTGGAGAACGCCGGTGGCACAGGGTTTGGTGTCCGTAACCACAGCTCAACAGAGCGCGTTGATACACGAAACCTCCGCTTCGTTCGCTGTCGAGCCACCGGGCTTAAGAGCCGTGGCTTTTACGTCCGTGGCGGGACGGACCTGGTCACTATTACGAATGTGACGCTGGAAGATTGCCAGAGCGATAGCCGCTGCACCTTTTACCAGGGTGCCCAGGGAATCCAGATCAAGGGAGGTAAGTTTACCGGTCCCGTCCTGATTGGCATGGCAGCTGACAATAAACTTAGCCGAGACCTGGCCAACGCGCCGGCCCAAACCGTTACCCTGGAAGCTGTCCAGTTTGCGGTCTTGAAACTAAACCTGCAGCCTGGTTACCAGGGGAAATTACGCTACCAGCCGGTCGTCCGGGGAAAAAAGATCCAGGTCACAAAACAACTGGAGGTGTTTGGCTCGCGAGAGCATTTGCAGCTAGAGAATAGCCGAGTCCCGTCTCCCTAACCCTCCGGCGGGCAGCGGCCCTGCGGAACGGGTATGATGAGATGATCAGTGTCGTCTACTGAGGCAACCGGTGGTAATTTGAGGAGTCAGCAATGTCATTGGTAACGTTTGCACGGAATCGTCAGCAACGAGCGAAATGGAACGGCCTTGGCAGGCTTGGGACCGTTGTTTTCATGATTGCCGGCCTGGGCTGGTCTGCCGCGTGGGCAGCCGATCCACCCCGTTCCCCGGTGGCCCCGCAAGATTCCCTTGCGCATCTCCAATTGGCCCCTGGCTTGCGAGCTGAACTGGTCGCTGCTGAGCCACAGGTGACCGATCCGGTGGCGATTCGCTTCGATGCTCAGGGCCGCATGTGGGTTGTCGAAATGCGCGACTATCCCTGGGGACCGAAGGAGGGGGAATTGCCCCAGTGCCAGTTGCGTGTCTTGACCGACGAGGATGGCGACGGCTTTTTTGAAACCTCCCGGATCTTTGCCGACCAGTTGCTCTTCACGACCGGAGTGCAGCCCTGGAAAGGAGGCGTGATTGTGACCATGGCTGGCCAGGTGGCCTATTTCAAAGACACCACCGGTGACGGACGCGCTGACCTGAGACAGATCTGGTACCAGGGTTTTGTCGAAGATAATTCGCAGCTGCGGGCTAACCATCCCCGCTTTGGCCTCGACAACCATATTTACATTGCTAACGGTCTGCGGGGTGGCGTGGTCCAGGATGCCCGCCAGCCAAACAGCTCGAAGGTGAATATTAATAACATGGATTTTCGTTTCCACCCCGAGTCGTTTCATTACGAAGCTGTTTCCGGGGTTGGCCAGTTTGGCCTCACGTTCGATGACTACGGGAACCGTTTTGTTTGCAGCAATCGTAATCCCGTCAAGCATATCGTCCTCAAGAATCGATACCTTCGGCGGTCGCCGAAGACGGCCATCTCGGCCGTCTTCCACGATGCGGCAAAGGCCGGGGAGGCCTCTCGAATCTTCCCGATCGCCCGCTCATGGACCACCTCCACGCTCCACGCGGGACAGTTCACTGCCGCTTGTGGTGTCTTCTGTTACCGCGGAAGCGGTTTGCCAGAGGAGTTTCGTGGCAACGTCTTTACCTGCGACCCGACCGGCAGCCTCGTCCACCGGGAAATTATGACGCCCCGGGGTGGGACATTTACTGGCCGTCGCGGTCGTGAAGGGGTCGAATTCCTGGCCTCCCGGGATGAGTGGTTCAAACCGGTCAACATGGAACTGGGCCCCGATGGTGCTCTCTACGTGGTCGATATGTACCGCGCGGTCATCGAACACCCGCGGTGGGTACCGGACGAGTTAAAAGAACGTCCTGACACACGCTATGGCGATAACCGGGGACGGATCTACCGGATTACGTCCGCTAAAGCGCCCGCTTCTACCAAGCCGACCAATTATTCTCAGCTACCTAATGCCAGGCTGGTTGGCCTGTTGGCCCATGACAATGCCTGGCAACGAGAACTGGGCGCACGACTGCTGATGGAGCGGACCAACAAGGACCAGCCAACGGCCCATCTGCTGGCCAACCAGTTAGAGCAGTTAGCACGCCAGGGGAAGAGCCCTCACGCGCGTTTCCATGCTCTCTGGAGCCTGGAAGGACTGGAAAAATTGAGCATCAAAACGATCGCCCTGGCACTCCACGATCCGGATGCCCAGGTCAGGCGCCAGGCGGTCATGCTGGCCGAGCGGCGGTTAGGGCTCTCCGCTGATTTGCGCAAACGAGTTACGGCCCTGGCGCGTGATGAGGACGCCGGCTTGCGGTTCCAAGTGGCGCTCAGTTTGATTCCGGTCAAGACTGACGTGGAAATGGGCCAACTGTCTCACATCCTGATGGCCGGAGAAGAAGATATTTGGACGCGGCGGGCGGTTCGACTGGCCGCCGCTAACCGGGTGACGGACCTGATGACCCTGACCCTCGAGCAGCCACTACCAAAGAACCTGGTGGCCCATCGTGATGCGATCGTGGAACTGGCCCAGGCGACCGGACGGGGCGCTACGGTCAGTCAGTTACAATCAATTTTGGGCCAGCTGGTTCAATTGCCGGCTGAGCCACGCTACCAGGCGATCCAGTTTGGCGGGCTTGATATGCTGCTGCGAACCGCGGCCGGTCGCAAACTAGGCCTGGCGACGATCCTGACCCATGGTGAGCGATCAGTTGCCGTGGAAGATGTGGCGGCGGTCTTTGACCGTGCTGAGAAGCTGGCTGCTGTTGCCCGAGCGCCCGTTACTGATCGTAACCTGGCGATCGCCCTCTTGTCTTATCCCAGCCGCCTTTCGGGAACGCTGGTCCGTTTGTGCCAGCCTGCTGAGGAGCAAGCGATTCGCCTGGCGGCATTGCAGAGCCTGGCGCGGCGCAAGGAACTGGCTCCCTGGCCCGAGTTGCTCGACCGCTTTGCCGGCGAGTCGCCGGTGGTGCGCCGCGCGCTGCTCGATGGCGCCTTGCGCAGCAGCCCGCGCATTGGCCTGCTGTTGGACCGTATTGAAAAAGGATCCATCAAGGCGGCCGAGATTGACCAGACCCGCATCAAACGGTTACTTGGTACTTCCCAGCCAGCACTGCGGGCGCGGGCCGCTAAGCTGCTGGCTGACACGGTGCCGGCCGACCGCAAGCAGGTGCTGGCCGACTACCAGGTCGTGCTCAAACTGAAGGCAACACCCCAGGCCGGTGAAGTAATTTTTCGCAAGCAGTATGCCACCTGTCATCGTATTGGCAAGATTGGTCAGAACGTGGCTCCCGATATTGCCGACTCGCGCAGCAAGCAACCGGCCCAGCTACTGACCCATATCCTGCAACCGAACCGCGTGATCGACAGCAACTACATCAGTTACTCGGTCGTGACCAACCAGGGAAAGGTTCTGACCGGTATTCTCACCACTGAGACCTCGACGTCGGTCACCTTGCGGCAGGCTGAAGCAAAAGAAGTGACGCTGCTGCGCAGCCAGATCGAGACGCTCCGTTCTAACGGGGTTTCGCTAATGCCCGAGGGGCTGGAGAAGAATATTTCGCACCAGCAGATGGCCGACTTGATCAGTTTCATTAAGAACTGGCGTTACCTCGATGGCCAGACCCCCCTGAGTCCAGGGAGCGAGCTGGAGGATTAGCCCACTAGCCGCTTGTCACCACTGACAAACAATGGCAAACCAGGGCGCGACTCCTGAATGGGCCTGTATTCTGTGATGAAGTCAGGTTGTCACTCGCAAACCCCGTTATTTTCCTGGATTATGGGTTTGTTTTGGAACAAACCAAATAGTGGACATAAATCCAACTAGAGCGTTAATTATCGGTTAGCAAGGTAGCACTGCATGATGGAACAAATAAACGATGTTATGCCGAATGATTGAACAGAGTTTCGTTTCGTGACGACCGGCTAGTCCTGCTCCTCGTCTGGCGCTGGCACGAACCTGGTTGTCTTCTTTGTGAATTGATTCATGAAGTAAATGGACCAACGGAATGAGCGAGAACCGGTTTTTGGGGCTGGCAAACGGACTGGCGGTTGATTCTGAGATGGCGATGAGCTTCTCACTGGAACTCATCGAAAGATGGCGTCGCCATAACAACCCTGACACGTGTGATGTCTTATCGGCCTACCCTGGGCTGGCACGCTGTAAACGCGCGGTGGTTGATCTAGCTTACGAGGAATTCTGTCTACGGATTGAATCTGGTGAAGATTTTGACTGGATGGATTTCTGTCAGCGATTTCCTGACGTCGAAGATTCGTTGCAGCGTCGGATTGCTGTACATTTAGCGCTGGACGAGACCTCGTCGTTTCAAGCTGAAAAAGAGGGAACGACTTGGCCGCGAGTCGGTAAGGTATTTGCTGGCTACGAGATCATCGGTGAAATTGGTCGAGGGTCATTTGCCAGGGTTTACCAGGCCAAAGAGATAGCGCTTGGCAACCGTCCTGTTGTCATTAAGGTTTGTCTGCAAGGGAGTAATGAAGCGCAGACGCTCGGTAAACTAAAGCACCGGAACATTATCCCAGTTCACTCGGTACAGGAAGTTGAATCAGGATTGACTATTCTCTGTATGCCGTTTGTTGGCATGTTTACGTTAGCTGACATGCTGGAAACAACCTATGGATTGCACGCGTCGCGAGGCGATCGATTGGGGAAATCGGACCAAATCCAGGATTTTATTTCCGATCAATTGAGTCAGCCA